>JAXJLC010000206.1:0-10094 GCA_036297365.1 Collinsella sp. | reverse complement strand
GAAACGAAAGGGCGCTGACCTTCTGGTCGCGCCCTTGAAGTTGAACGTCAGATTGTCCAAATGCGGCCCGCGCAGCGTCGACCGGTCCGCCGTTCGGTAGAACGGCGGAACCAATAGGTTTGGTAAAACGCCGTAACTTTAAAGTTCAGTCACGACAACGCTGTTGTAGACCTCGTCCCAGCGGTCCATGACCAGGTGACCGGTCTTAGGATCCATGGCGTTGAGCTTGCCACAGGCATTGGCGGTCTTGAGCACCGTGACATCGTCGGCACCAGCAGCAATGGCATGCGCAAAGCCGGCGATGGTCGAGTCACCGGAACCCGTCGCGTTCACAGCCGCAATCGCGGGCGTCTTGGCGCGGAACGCGCGGCCCTCATGGAAACCCACCGAACCGGCTGCGCCCATCGAAACGACAACCCAGGGAATACCGGCAAAGCGTCCATCGGAGGCAAGCGCCTCGCGCAGGGCATCCACATCATCGGTCGTAAAGGACGTACCCAGCAGGCCGTTAATCTCGGTCAGGTTGGGCTTTACGAGCTCGGGCTTAGCGTCGGACTCCAGCGCGGCCTCCAGCGATGCACCCGAGGTGTCGAGCAGCACCTTGGCGCCCGCCTCCTCGGCGATCTTGACGAGCTCGGCATAGTAGCCGGCATCGACACCACGCGGCAGCGAGCCCGAAAGCGTCACAACGTCCGCCTTCGCTGCAAGCTCGGCGAACTTAGCCGTAAAGGCCTCGAGCTCGGCCGGGGCGATCTGCGGGCCGCTCTCCAAAAGCTCGGTCTGATTACCCTCGTGCAGAATATTCAGGCAAATGCGCGTCTCACCGGCGATGGGCACAAATTCGTTCTTGACGCCGTCAGCATCCATAAGCTCGGCCATATAGGCACCCATGTGGCCGCCAAGCAGGCCAGTCGCGAGCACGTCGTCGCCCAGCTGCAGCAACACGCGGCTCACGTTGAGGCCCTTACCGCCAGCGGTCTTTTCGGGCGTCACGCGGTTCACGTCGTCGATGATCAACTTGTCGAGCTGATAGCGCGTATCAATCGACGGGTTCATGGTAACGGTCAGGATCATATTGAACTCCTGTTTCCGGGGCACGACACGCGCGGCCCCAAACATACGATAGCTCGTTAAAGGATCTCGATCTCAAAGCCGCGGGTAACGGTCTCCCCCGACTTGGCCACCAGGCAGCCGCGCTTGTGCTCCAGAATATCGTCCTCGTCGGAGCAGGTGGACAGGCCGCCCCACGGTTCCACGGCCACAAAGTCACCCTCGGGCTTGCTCCACACAATCAGGTACGGCATATCGGGGAACGTCAGTCGCACGCCCTTGTCCTCGGTCTTCTTGGTCAGCGTAACCACGCGGCTCTCGAGCACGTCAAAGATGGTCTCTGCGAAGTCAAAGAGTTCGTGGGTCAGCGGCAGGTCATGGCCAACCATCGGGTTCTTGCTGCGATGCTCAACGTCAATCAGGCCCGTCGAGGGAACGGCAGTACAGAGCTCGGCGGCCTCGCGCTGCTCAAAACGGAGCTCGTAGTCGTCATAGGACTCGCCCTCGTCAAGCGGGCACTTAAAGCCAGGGTGACCGCCCACAAAGAACGGCATGTCCTCGGTGCCCTCATTGGTCACCTCGTACGACACGGCCACCTTCTCCACATCGATCGTGTAACGAGCAACGATCTTAAACGGATACGGGTACTGCTCGAGCAACTCAGCATGGTCGGCAGAGCTTAGGCTCAGCGCAACCATGTTGTCGCCCTGTTCCTCGAGCTTCCACTCCTGTTTGCGCGCAAAGCCGTGGCGGGCGAGCTTAACCTCGCAGCCGCCCATGGTCATTGCGTGACCGTCGCGAAGGCCGCCGCAGATCGGGAAGCAAATAGGTGCCTGGCCCGACCACACCGCCGGGTCACCCTGCCACAGATACTCACGGCCGTTGGCCGCAATAGAAGTGAACGAGCCGCCCGCCGTGCTCAACGCCACACGAATAGAACCGTTATCAAGAACAAACTCCATAGGAGCCTTCCCTTTCTTACGACAGCCCGCCAAGTCAGTGGGGCTGATAGCAAACCGGCCCGCGCCCCATCACAGAAACGCGAGCCGTCAACGGACTAGTTAATTACGCCGGATACCCGCTAATCATGGTATTCGCCGCGGTCCCACTTCTCGAGGAACTCGTCAAAGAAGTGCGGGTCAGCCTGAGCCTCGGCGTCGGCCTTATTGCAGGCATCGATCTTGGCGATCAGGGCATCGTGCTCGGGGGTCTTCTCGTAGGGCTCCTCCAGGAAGGCAAGCATGATATCGGCCATCAGGAACTCGCCGGTGATCTTACCGCCAAAGCCCACGATGTTGGCGTTGAGCTCACGACGGGCATACAGGGCAGAGGTCATGTCGCGGACCAGGGCGCAACGGGCGCCGGGGACCTTGTTGACGGCGTTGGTGATGCCGATGCCAGTGCCGCACAGGGCCACACCAAAGTCGGCCTTGCCGCTGGCAACAGCCTCGCCCACGGCCTTGCCGTAGATGGGATAGTGCGTACGGGTGTGGCTGTAGGTGCCGCAGTCGAGCACCTTGTAGCCAGCCTGCTCCAGGCGGTCGGCCAGATAGATCTTCTCGTCCGTAACGATATGGTCGCAACCGATTGCGATGGTCTTCTTCATCAGAACGTCCTTTCGTCTGAATTCACAAGTTGAGGTAGAAGTTCGAGTTCTCGGTGGCTCTCGTTAGGCCATCTTGTTGAGCATGTCGACACGGATCTGGTGACGGCCGCCGGCGTACTGGGCGCGCAGGAACTCGCGGGCGATCTTCTTGGCGACCTCGGTGCCCACAACGCCCGGGCCCATGGTGACCATGCGTGAGCCGTTGTGCTCGCGGGTCATGTAAGCGGAACGCTCGTCGGAAATGTTGGCGACGACCATGCCCTTAATCTTGACGGCGGCCATATAGGAGCCGACGCCGTACTTGTCGAATGCGAAGCCCTGGGAATCCTTGTGCTCCAGCAGGTCCTTGGCAACGGCGGTCGCGGAATCGACAAAGTCCGCGGCAGGGGTCTCAGAATAGTCGACGACCTCGTGACCGTCGGCGATGAGCATCTCCTTGATGGACTCCTTCATCGACATACCGTCGGCATCGGAAGCGATTACAACCCTCATGACATCCTCCTTGAGAGATACGCAGGTGCGTAGTTTCTGTTTGGAAGTGTTGAATCGCGTTCAGGTCCGGGCATCTGAATGTGCGGTTCTTCACTGTTCGTGTTTATTTGAACACATTCGAACATCAACTGCAAGAATTATTTGTTTGTCTTTGTTCTTTTTTTGAACAAATACCGTTCACGGATGATTGCTGACCGTTTGAGCCCGGCGCGGACGTAGCGACCGCATATTCAACAAACAAAAGGGCGGCCGAGAACGTGTCTCGGCCGCCCTTCTTACGGTTAATCTTTCAAAGAACGCTTTGCCGCCTACTCAGACTGCCTGCCCTTCTTGGCATGCTTGGACGGAGCACTCAGAAAGCGGCCCGTCAAATAGTTCGCGGGACCGGAGATATCAATCCCCAGCAGGGTGTGCCCCAGCCACAAAAACGCCGCGAGCACCAGCAATGGAATCACGCACGAGGTCACGATCATCACGATGACGCCTTCGATAAGGTCGGTCACCTGCTGCACGATCTCGTCGGTCATCTGCTTGGCGCCGCTGGTCACCGACGTGACGAGGCCCGAGGCACCGTCGGCAAGCTGCTCGAGCACGCTCTTGGACTCTGCGGACTCGGTCTTTTTCTTGCTTGTTTTGGAGCTATCGCTATCTGCCGCACTCGCAGCGTCGGCCGCCTTTTGCTCGGCCGCCTCGATGCTAACGCGATACGTTTCATCGACCTTCTGCGACACCCATACGCTCGCGGGCACGAGCGCCATGCCGATCACGGCAACCACCAGCACGCGCGTCGCCACACGGCGCAGGACAGTGCTCGTGCTCCAGCGCCCGTGAATGCCGAGCGACACCGCAAAGAGCACCAACGCAAACGGGATTAAGATGCCCAGGCCAACCGACCACAAAATCGTGAGCAAATATTTCTCTAGGTATAGCACGGCAAGCACGATACCAAGGTTGCCTGAAAGCTGTACGAGCTGCTCGGCAACCGGCGTTCCCGTATCACCCGGCAGTGCGGTAATGCCCGCAGACAGCGCCACGCACGAGGTCGTGAGCGCCAGTACGTTACCTTTCTTTTGATCGATGACCTCGATGGTGGAGTCCCAAGTTTTGGTATCGGCAAAATGCGGACGAGCTACAAAGCCCGATAGCAGCGCCAGTACCACGAGCGCAACGATAAAGCCAGTCTGCAGCTTTTTGTTTGCGCACACGACATCGGACAGGCTGGGCTGCAACTCTGTTACCGTCGTGTGCTCGGTTATCTGGACAGGACGCCCATAAGCCATCTCGTGCGCATCTCTTTTTTGTATTGACCCGTTATCCGGCATTTGGATACCTCCTCAGTCCGGCGTTTAATGCGAAAGGAAGTATACCCACCGAGCAAAAATCGAACGGGAGGACGAACGGAGCGCACCAAGACTGCCCCCAACGACTAGTCGTTTAAGAACGTCTCCAATGACTGTCTCGGGATGAGTTGCGGTGGAATAGGGATTGTTTTGCGCCCGCCGGCCCCTATTCAGTCCCCATTTCACCGCAACTTGGAGGAGGACAGAAAAAGCCCTGCCGCGGGTAGCGGCAGGGTTTTTGGAAGGGGACGAGGTTGTGCGGGCTCGTTAGGCGAGCTTGGCCTCGAGCTCAGCGATGCGCTTGTAGGCATCGATGGTAAAGCGGGTCTGCTTCTCCAGGATCATAGTGGTCATGAGAGTGTCCTGAGCGTGAGCCATGATGAAGGTCATCTCCATCTCGCCACCGCCGGCCTCCTGCGAAAGCAGCTTGGTCTGCGTGTCGTGGGCACCGATGAGCGCATCGCTGGCATCCTTGTGCAGCTGCTCGGCCTTCTCAAAATCACCCTCGCGAGCAGCATCGAGCGCTGCAAGCAGATCGGTCTGGGCGTCACCTGCGTATGCGACGATCTCGAATCCAACCATCGAGATTTCTTCTTTGGTTGCCATATTGCGTTCCTTTCACATATGAACCAATGGAGAGCATCGCGTCCGGGCATACGCGCTGCGTTCTGTATGGCAGAAACATTAACATTCAAACAAAAAAGAACAACGCAAAACATAATTTCAAGCTATGAACGGTCAATTTTCGCCCGTGAACGGTTTCCAAACCATTTCGAACAATATCAAACATGATTAACGGAAACCCAAACAGGACCGCGCCCTAGCGCAAATCGCGCACCGTATCGCCCTCTACGAGCACGCCGGGGATCAGCATGTGCTCCACGCCAGACGCACCCCCCTCGGCACCGGCGATCTTATCGACTGCCCACATGCCGACACGCCTGTTGTCAAAGCGCACGGTAGTCAGGCGACGGTCGGGCACGATATCGCCCAGACTATCGTCAACACCCACCACGCTCACGTCCTGGGGCACGCGCTTTCCGCGCGACTCGAGCCCGCGAATGCAGCCGTAGGCCATGGCATCGTTGGAGGCATAAATGGCCGTACAGGTCGGATCATCCGCAAGCACCTGGCCGGCAGCATATCCGCTCTGCGCCGTCCAGTCGCCGCGCACGAGCTGCGGTGGCTCAATGCCATGCGCACGCAATGTCTCACGCCAGCCTTCCTCGCGCTGCATGCCCGAAAGCGAGCGCTCGGGACACGAGATAAAGTGCACGGTCTTGTGCCCCTGCCCCAACAAGTACTCGACAACCTGGCGCGAGCAATCGAACTGGTCGTTATCGACCGTCGAGCACAGCGGGTGCTCCAACATCGTAACGAGCACTGTCTGCATGCCAGGCAGCGGCTCGAAGGTGCCAAAGTCCGCCGGCATGCGGTTCATGATCACAACCATGCCGTCTACCGGCAGCGCGCTCATACGCGACGATGCGCTCTCGAGGGTATACGGATGCCCATCTACTTTCGTGAGGGTAATGGCGTAGCCGTGCTTATCGGCGGCGGCAGCAAAGCCCTCCATACGGTCGAGGTTGCCGGTACCGGTAATGTTGAACATGGCGACGCCGACGGTCTTAAACTTGCCGCGGCGCAGCGATCGACCGGCAAAATTGGGGCGATACCCCAGCTCGCGCATGGCGGCACGCACGCGCTCCTTGGTCTCGGGGCGCACGCTGGGCGAATCGTGCACCGTACGCGAGACTGTCTGCTCCGAGACGCCCGCGAGACGCGCCACGTCCTTAACGGAAACCGATTTTTTAACAGCGGCCATAGGTCGATCTTTCTATGTCAACGATGCCATTAGTGGCATCCTGCGCAGTCAGATGAAACGTCTTCAAGTATATCCAACGCCTCCCCCACCATACGCTCACCACCCAAAACCTACCGTTCACCGACATTTTTGCTTCCCCGAACGGCTTTTGTCGCCCAAATGTTAACGTTGCCATTGTGCAAACACAGAGCCACCGGGCGGCTCAAACGTTTACGCGCAAGGAATCGACGGTTCGCAGGCACAGGGGCCATCGGTTCGCGTCTTATTTTGTGTCGCAAAATGGCAACGTCAACATTTTGGCAATCAAACGTCAAAAGCTACCATCGTTGCCAACCCACCGACTCTTAGGAGCTTTGCATGGAGCAACTCATCGCCACCATCGAAAAGGGCCAGCCCTTTTTCAACGCGATCGCCCGCAACAAGTACCTCAAGGCGATCCGCGACGGTTTTATCTCCGTCATCCCCATCATCATCTTCTCGTCCATCTTCTGCTTGGTAGCCTCGGTCCCCAACATCTGGGGTTTCTACTGGCCCGATGACATCAACAACGCCCTGTGGAAGTGCTACAACTACTCCATGGGCATCCTGGCCATCGCCTGCGCCGCCACCACGGCCAAGCACTTCGCCGACGCCCAGAACCGCGATCTGCCCAAGAATAACCAGATCAACTTTATCTCGTGCATGTGCGCGGCCATCATCGGCTTCCTGCTCCTTTCGAGCGACACGATCGCCACGGACGCCGCCAGCGGCTTCAACACCACCTACCTTGGTTCCAAGGGCCTGCTGACTGCCTTCATCGCTGCGTTTGCGACCGGCATCATCTACAAGTTCTTTATCAAGCGCAACATCACCGTCAAGATGCCCGAGCAGGTTCCGCCCAACATCTCGCAGACCTTTAAGGACATCATCCCCTTCTCCGTCTGCATCACCGTCTTTTGGGTCTTTGACATCGTCTTCCGCGCTGCCTTTGGCTTCTGCTTTGCCCAGGGCGTCATCCAGGTGTTCCAGCCCCTGTTCACCGCTGCCGACGGCTACATCGGCCTTGCTGTGATCTACGGCGCCATGAGCCTGTTCTGGTTCGTCGGCGTCCACGGCCCCTCGATCGTCGAGCCCGCCATCGCCGCCGCCCTCGTTGCCAACATGACCGACAACCTGGCTGCGTTCCAGGCCGGCCAGCACGCTTCCGCTGTCCTGACCCAGGGTGCCCAGTACTTCGTCGTCTGCATGGGTGGCACCGGCGCCACGCTTGTCCTGGTCTTTATGTTCTGCTTCCTGGCCAAGTCCCAGGAGATGCGCGCCGTCGGTAAGGCCGCCATCGTTCCCGTCTGCTTCGCTGTCAACGAGCCGCTGCTGTTCGCCGCGCCCATCGTGCTCAACCCCGTCTTCTTTGTCCCGTTTGTCTTTGCCCCGATCGCCAACACCTGGATCCTCAAGATCTTTATCGACTTCTTGGGCATGAACGGCTTTATGTATACCCTGCCCTGGACCGTCCCCGGCCCCATCGGCACCATCATGGGCCTGGGCTTCCAGCCACTCGCCTTTGTGATGCTCGCCCTTATCCTGGTCGTCGACTTTGCCCTGTACTACCCGTTCTTCCGTGCCTATGACGCCCAGAAGTGCACCGAGGAGGCCGAGATCTCCCAGGAGGAGCTCGCCGCCAAGAACGCCACGAAGGCCGCCAAGCTCAACGATGCCTTCCAGGGCAAGGCCGACGCCAAGAGCGTTGCCGCCGGCGCTGCTGCCGAGGCCGTGAAGGCCGACGCCCCCGCCGCTTCCGCAGCACCCGCCACCGAGGCTACGGCCACTAGCGACCTCAACGGCAAGCGCGTGCTCGTGCTCTGCCAGGGCGGCGGAACCTCGGGTCTGCTCGCCAACGCGCTGGCCAAGGCCGCCAAGGAGCGCGGCATCAATCTTGAGACCGCTGCCGAGGCCTATGGCAACCACGTTGACATGCTCCCCGACTTTGACCTGGTCGTCCTGGCCCCGCAGGCCGCCAGCTACCTGGCCGACCTGCAGAAAGACTGCGAGCGCGTGGGCAACAAGTGCGTCGCCTGCCGCGGTAAGCAGTACATCGAGCTCTCCCAGAACGGCGATAAGTCTCTCGCCTTCGTCTCCGAGCAGCTTTCGAAGTAAGTAACGCTCAGGGCCAGCCGACCATCCAAGACCGGCTGGCCCTTCGATTTAGACGATTGGATCATCATGTCCGTTAACCCTGCTAGCGTCACTAACCCGCCTGCGCAGTTTCCCGAGGGCTTTGTCTTTGGCGGCGCCACTGCTGCCTACCAGGTAGAGGGCGAGACCCGCACTCACGGTAAGGGCAAGGTTGCCTGGGACGACTTCCTGGAGGCCCAGGGGCGCTTTTCCCCCGATCCCGCTTCGGACTTCTACAACCAGTACCCCGTCGACCTGAAGCTGTGCGAGGAGTTTGGTATCAACGGCATTCGCCTCTCCATCGCCTGGAGCCGCATCTTCCCCAACGGCACCGGTGAGATTAACCCCGAGGGCGTCCAGTTCTATCACGACCTTTTCGCCGAATGTCACAAGCACCACGTTGAGCCGTTTGTCACGCTGCATCACTTCGATACGCCGCTGCCCCTCTTTGAGAAGGGCGACTTCCTCAACCGCGAGACCATCGACGCCTTTGTGGACTTTGCCGCCTTCTGCTTTAAGGAGTACGCCGACCAGGTGACCTACTGGTTCACCTTTAATGAGATCTGGGCCGATGCCTCCAACACCTACATCGAGGGCACCTTCCCCGGTGGCGTCAAGGCGCATCTGGCCGAGGCCTTCCAGTGCGAGCACAACATGATGCTCGCCCACGCCAAGGCCGTACTGGCCTTCCACAACGGCGGTTTTAAGGGCAAGATCGGCGTCATCCAGTCGCTGGAGTTTAAGTACCCGCTCAACGAGAACGACCCCGCCGACATCAAAGCCGCTAATAACGAGCACGTGTTGCAGAACCAGTTCTTGCTCGACGCCACTTTCCGCGGCGACTACGCGCCTGACACCTTGGAGTGCGCCAACCGCCTGGCTGCCGTCTCGGGCGGCACCATCGAGATTCTGGACGAGGACCTCGAGATTATGCGCGAGGCCGCGCTCTACAACGACTACCTGGGCGTTAACAACTATCAGTGCCGTTTTTTGAAGGCTTACGATGGCGAGAACGACCTGCACCACAACGGTACGGGCGAGAAGGGCACCGGCCGCTGGCGCGTTAAGGGCATTGGCGAGCACGTGAACAAGCCCGGCATCCCCACCACCGACTGGGACTGGATCATCTATCCCGAAGGTCTGTTCGATCTGCTCGTCTACATTAAGCAGCGCTATCCCAACTACAAGCAGATCTTCATTACCGAAAACGGCATGGGCTACAAGGACCCCTACAAGGACGGTTTTGTGGACGACCAGCCGCGCATCGACTACATCGAGCAGCACCTGCGCTGGTTGCTCAAGGCCATGGAGGTGGGCGTCAACGTAGGTGGCTACTTCCTGTGGAGCCTGCAGGATCAGTTCTCCTGGACCAATGGTTACAACAAGCGTTACGGCTTCTTCTACGTTGACTTTGAAACCCAGAAGCGCACGCCCAAGGCAAGCGCATACTGGTATAAACACGTGGCGCAGACCCGTCGTCTGGACTAGCGGCTTGCGACGAGCGGTTGGCGGAATTGCCCCGCTCACATAACCTGTCCCCATTTCTCAGCCGGGGGCGGCACGTCACACGGCGCGCCGCCCCCGGCCTTTTTTGGGCGGGTCGAAAGCCGTCTGTCTCGATCTGTAACAT
>JAXJLC010000205.1:0-4262 GCA_036297365.1 Collinsella sp. | reverse complement strand
CTCCTGAAGGTTGTAACGCGTGGTGGCATTGAGCTGATCAAGGCTGTCGATCATGCGGGCGAACTTGTCGCGCTGACGGTTGAGCAGCGGGGAGGTGTAGCCGTGGATCTCGATCTGGAGGTCGACGAACATCTCGAGGTACTCACCGAAGCGCTGGGGCTCGGCAGTCATCTTCTCGGCAAGGGTGGTGCCCGGAACCTTCTCGGTCACGAGCGCCCAGCCGTTGGCGTTCTCGAGCTGGGAAACCTCGAGAGCCTTGGGGCTGCGGATGCCGCACTCATTGATGCGGGCAAGATTCAAAGCCTCGTTGAACACGTCGGAGACAGGCTTGGTCTCGTTAAAGACCTTGACGATCTTGTCGCCCAGGTCGTAAACGACCTTGTTGCCACGGCGGACGAGCTCGGTCTTGGAATCGGGTAGCAGCATGGTTGCATCCTTTCAACGATGCGATAGAAGCGACGGCGGGGGTGTGTGAAACACCCGTGCACCCCCGCCGCAAAAAACCGTGCTAAAAACTAGCAGACGGCGTAGTCCTGGGGCTCGCGGCCGTAGTAGGCGTCCAGGTAGAGCTCCTTGATCTCGCTCATGAGCGGGTAGCGCGGGTTAGCGCCGGTGCACTGGTCGTTGAATGCCTGCTCGGTCATCTCGTCGAGGGTGTCGAGGAAGTACTGCTCGTCAACACCGTAGTCGGCGATGGTCTTCTTGACACCGATGAAGTCCTTGAGCTCCTCGAGCTTCGTGATGAAGTTCTCGAAGACCTCCTTGTCGTCCTTGCCCTCGATACCGCAGTACTTGGCCATCTCGGCGTAGTTGTGCAGCGCGTTGGGGTAAGGATACTGGGAGAAGGTACCCATCTTGACGGGAGCCTCGGCGGCGTTGTAGCGCATGACGCGGGTCAGGATGACGGCGTTAGCGATGCCGTGGGGCAGGTGATGGAAAGCGCCGAGCTTGTGAGCCATGGAGTGGTTGAGGCCCAGGAAGGCGTTGGCGAAGGCCATACCGGCCATGCAGGAGGCGTTGTGCATCTCCTCGCGGGCGTGCGGGTCCTTGGCACCGTTCGTGAAGCTGGAGGGCAGGTTCTCAAAGACGAGCTTGGCAGCGCGCTCGGAGAGGCCCTTGGTGTAGTCGGAAGCCATGATGGAGACGTAGGACTCGATGGCGTGGGTCATGACGTCGATGCCGGAGGCAGCGGTCAGGCCGCGCGGGGCGGTCATGCAGTTGTCGGCGTCGACGATAGCCATGTTGGGGAGCAGCGCGTAGTCGGCGAGCGGCCACTTGATGCCGGTCTCCTTGTCGGTGATGATGGCGAACGGCGTGCACTCGGAGCCGGTACCCGAGGAGGTCGGGACGGCGACGAAGTAGGCCTTCTTGCCCATCTCGGGGAAGGTGAAGATACGCTTGCGGATGTCCATGAAGTCCATGGCCATGTCCTCAAACTTGCACTCGGGGTGCTCGTACATCATCCACATGATCTTGCCGGCGTCCATAGCGGAGCCACCGCCGACGGCGATGATGACGTCAGGCTCAAAGAGAGCCATCTGCTTGGCGCCGCGACGTGCGCACTGCAGCGACGGATCGGGCTCGACGTCGTAGAAGCAGTCGTGGGCGATGCCCATCTCGTCGAGCTTGGCCTCGATGGCGCGGGTGTTGCCATTCTTGAAGAGGAACTGGTCGGTGACGATGAAGGCGCGCTTCTTGCCCATGACGTTGCCCAGCTCGTCGAGGGCGACGGGCGTGGAACCCTTCTTGAAGTAGACCTTCTCGGGAGCGCGGAACCACAGCATGTTCTCACGGCGCTCGGCCACAGTCTTAACGTTGATCAAGTGCTTCACCCCAACGTTCTCGGAGACGGAGTTGCCGCCCCAGGAGCCGCAGCCCAGGGTCAGAGACGGCTTCATGCCAAAGTTGTACAGGTCACCGATGCCGCCGTGCGAGGACGGGGTGTTGATGACGATACGGCAGGCCTTCATGACGTGCTCGAACAGGCTGATCTTCTCGGCCTGGGCGGGGTGCACGTACAGAGAGGCGGTGTGGCCCGGGCCACCGGCGAGCACCAGGTGCTCGGCCTTGTCGACGGCCTCCTGGAAGTCCTTGGCGTGGTACATGGCCAGGACCGGGGAGAGCTTCTCGTGGGAGAACTCCTCCTTGGCGGGGTCGGTGGAGGTGACCTCGGCGATCAGGATCTTGGTCTTGGCGGGAACCTCGATGCCGGCGAGCTCGGCGATCTTGGCGGCAGCCATGCCGGGGATGCGGTGATCGAGGGCGCCGTTCTTGAACATGGCGGCACGCAGGGCCTCCATCTCGGCACCCTGCTTGACGAAGTAGCAGCCGCGCTTCTGGAACTCGGCCTTAACCTGGTCATAGATGGTGTCGATGACGGTCACGGACTGCTCGGAAGCGCAGATCATGCCGTTGTCGAAGGTCTTGGAGTGGATGATGGAGTTGACGGCGAGCAGCACGTCGGCGGTGTCGTCGATGACGACCGGGGTGTTACCGGCGCCAACGCCCAGGGCGGGCTTGCCCGAGGAGTAGGCGGCCTTGACCATACCCGGGCCACCGGTGGCGAGGATGATGTCGACGTCGCGCATGACCATGTTGGTCAGCTCGATGGAGGGGACATCGACCCAGCCGATGATGCCCTCGGGGGCGCCGGCCTTGACGGCGGCGTCAAGCACGAGCTTGGCGGCGGCGATGGTGCACTTGGCGGCAGCCGGGTGCGGGGAGATGATGATGGCGTTGCGGGTCTTCAGGCTGATCAGCGTCTTGAAGATTGCGGTGGAGGTGGGGTTGGTCGTCGGGATGACGGCGCCCACGATGCCGATGGGCTCGGCGATCTTGGTGATGCCGTAAGCCTCGTCGCGCTCCAGGACACCACAGGTCTTGGTGTTCTTGTAAGCGTTGTAGATGTACTCTGCGGCGTAGTGGTTCTTGATGACCTTGTCCTCAAGAACGCCGCGGCCGGTCTCCTCGATGGCCATCTTCGCCAACGGGATACGAGCCTTGTTGGCGGCCATGGCGGCCTCATAGAAGATCTTGTCGACCTGCTCCTGCGTGTACGTAGCAAAAAGCGCCTGGGCCTCTCGCATCTGAGCGAGCTTAGCCTCAAGCGCCTCTACGTTGTCCACAATTGCGGGAGTAGTGTTTTCCGGTGACTTTTTCACCATTTGTGTCTCCTTGCGATCGGAGATTTACCCTACGCCTTGCATGATAGCAAGAAATTATTCGGCGAACGGTAAGATTCCCGTAAAAGGCACACTAAAACGCTTCAACTTAATGAAGCGTTTTAACTAAAAACTATCTGCCTACTGCATCGCCCCGCTCATTGGGGACAGACTTGCATGAGTGTTTTCACTCATTTGGGACAGACATCGTTTTGCCATTTTGCCGTTCTGGACCTGTTTTTGCCGCTCATTGGATATAAATAGGTCACAGGCTCAGCATTTTGCGTTGCTTCTCTCCTTTTAGGTGTTGCCTGTACAGTTTTGGAAGGAGAGATTATGCCCCGATGCGCCCGCGCCGTTTCGATCACCGGCTATTACCATGTCTTTGACCGTGGTAATTCCAAACAGATTATTTTTGAAGATGACTCCGACCGTTATCGTTTCTTATCGGATATCTCGGATAGGTTCGCACGCCATGAAGTGGCGGTGTTGGCTTGGTGCCTTATGGACAACCACTTCCATTTGATGGTTGATGACCCATGTGACAACCTTTCAAAGGCAATGCAGTGCGCACTGACGGCATATGCTAAATATTTCAATGGGAAAACGGGGAGAACGGGGCATCTGTTTGACAATCGCTATTCGCGGGTCGCGGTTGAGTCGGACACGCAGGCAGTGCAACTGCTCGATTACATCCATCTCAATCCCGTGAAAGGTGCGCTCGGCTCGCTCGAGGCGTACCGCTGGTCAAGCTTCAAGGCATATCAGCTGGGCTACGATCCCTTTGACATTTGTGATACGGCCCCTATGCTCGATATTGTCGGAGGCTCCCGTTGCTATTGCGATCATCTCAAGGAAGTTGCCGGGCGCATCTGGTCAGTGGAGGTTCTTCCACGCCGGCGGATCCCTGATGAGGATGCCATTTCCGTTGCGCGCGAAGTCCTGCCGAGCATAGATCCTGCGCTGCTTAAGGCCCTGCCGCGACCTGAGCGCGATGTCTGTTTGCTGAGGCTCAGGCGGGCGCATCTCACGGTCAAGCAAATTGCCCGTATCACCGGTATCGGCGCTACAAGCGTGACCAAGGCCACCATAGGCTGGAAT
>JAXJLC010000204.1:0-12301 GCA_036297365.1 Collinsella sp. | reverse complement strand
ATCGGCGGACAGGATATGAAGGCCATCTGGCTCAACCACGGCGTGCTGACCGATATCGTCGTCAACGAGGCGTGCTCTGCGGGCTGCGGCTCGTTCCTCGAGGGTTTTGCCAAAAACCTCGGAATAGCCATTGAGGATATCGCGACCGAGGCATTTTCGTCCAAAGCCCCCGCCGTTCTCGGCAGCCGCTGCACGGTGTTCATGAACAGCAGCGTCGTTTCCGAGCAGCGGCGCGGTAAGGGTCCGGGCGACATCATGGCCGGTCTCTGCCGTTCGATTATCGAGAACGTGTTCACCAAGGTCATTCGCGTTTCAAATCTCAACCGTCTGGGCGACAAAGTCGTCGTCCAGGGCGGCACGTTCCGAAACGACGCGGTGCTGCGCGCATTCGAGCAGTATCTGGGCAAACCCGTCACGCATGCGCCCCACCCGGGGCTGATGGGCGCTATCGGTATCGCCCTGCTCGCGCGCGAGGAATGCCGCAAGGGCGACGCCGGCACGTCGTTTATCGGGCTCGATGCCGTGGAGCGCTTCGAGCATCGCGAGTTCGGCGGCGTTACCTGCCGTCGGTGCAACAACCGCTGCCAGCGCGCGGTCGTGGCATTTGGCGACGGCTCGCTTTACGTCACGGGCAATCGCTGCCCGCGCGGCGGCGCCATCTCATGGGATGAGCTCGTGCGCGAGGTTCCCGCGGCGGAGGAGCTGCGTCCGCAGGGTGCTTGCGAGGCACAGGCACCCGGCACGGGGCGCGACCGGACCGCGGCTGCCCCCAATCTCTTTGTCGACCGCGAGAAGCTGCTGTTCGAGTCGTACCCCACGGTTCCCGTCTGCGGGGGGCGCGATGTCACGATCGGCATTCCCCGTGTGCTCGAGTTCTGGGACACCATGCCGTTCTGGTCGACGTTCTTCAGCGCGCTCGGCTTTAAGGTGCGCGTCTCGGGACGCAGCACCAAGGCGATGTACGAGCGCGGTCTGGCGCACGTCACATCCGACACCGTGTGCTTCCCGGCCAAGCTCGTCCACGGGCACATCCGCAATCTCGTCGACGCCGGCGTCGACCGCATCTTCATGCCCATCATCACGACGGTGCCCACCGAAAACACCGCCTCTACCAGCGAGTGGATGTGCGCCGTCGTAAAGGGATACCCCTACGTGATGCGCAATTCCGATAACCCGGAGGAGCGTTTCGGCGTTCCGTTCGATACGCCGCTGTTCCACTGGTACGACGAGGGCGACCGAAACCGCCAGCTCAAGGCGTGGTGCAAGGAGACTTTCGATGTCGATGCCGACCTGGTTGCCAAGGCGACCGAGCAGGCGGACCGCGCGCAGCAGACGTTTGAGAACCAGCTGCAGCTGCGCGGCAGGCAGGTGCTCGAGAACGTGCACGAGGACGGCGGCTACGCGGTGGTGATCGCTTCGCGCCCGTACCACAACGACCCGCTGGTCAACCACGGGCTGCCCAAGCTCTTCTCTGAGCGCGGCATCCCCGTGCTGACGCCCGATGCGGTGCCGGGGGTCTGCAACGTCGATCTTTCCAACAGCCGCATCGACATCGTGAACAACTACCATGCGCGCATGCTGTCGTGCGCGGTCATCGTCGCATCGACGCCCGAGCTCGAGCTCGTGCAGATGGGCAGCTTCGGCTGCGGCCACGATGCGTATCTCACCGACGAGATCGCGCGCATGATGGGCGAGATGGGTTCCAAGGTTCCGATGATGATCAAGCTCGATGAGAGCGACGTCGCCGGTCCCATGGGCATTCGCGTGCGTTCGTTTATCGAGTCGGTCAACCGTCGTCGCGCGGAGGAGCGTGCCGAGGGCGCCCGGGTGCACGCGGTCCATCCGCTCGACGACCCGTATAAGGTCAAGTACACCAAGCGCGACCGGCACGACAAGATCGCGCTGGTCCCCAACACCTCCCATGCGTTCTGCAGGCTCATGACCGCGGCGATGCGCAATCAGGGCGTGCGCGCCGAGGCCCTTGATATCGGGCGCGAGGATGCCATCCGCCTGGGCAAACGCTATGTGCACAACGACATCTGCTTCCCCGCGCAAATCGTGATCGGCGAGGCGCTCGCGGCACTCGAGAGCGGTAAGTACGACCCGCACGACGTCGCCGTGGTGACTGGCAAGTATATCGGCGACTGCCGCCTGACGCACTACATGCCCCTGCTGCGCCGCGCGCTCGACGACGCGGGATACGACTATGTCCCGGTGCTCACCAACGACGACGTCGATGCCCACAATGCGCATCCGGGCTTCAAGCTCGGCCTTGGCCCGAGCATCCAGATCGCCTACGGTCTTCCCATGATCGATGCCCTCGAGGCCATGCTTAGGCGCATCCGTCCCTACGAGCTCGAGAAGGGCGCGGCGGACGCTGCGTTCGACCGCGCGCTCGATGAGGTTATCGAGGGCATGGAGCGCTCCGGGCTGAGAGGCCAGGCGACGGGCTTCAAACGCGCGCTTGCGATCATGGACGCCGTTCCGTACGACCGCTCGAACCCGCATCCGACCGTTCTCATCGTGGGCGAGTACCTGCTCAATTTCCATCTCGGCGCCAACCACGAGATTGAGCGCTACCTCGAGGACAACGGGCTCGAGGTCATCGAGGCGCGCATGACCGACGTGATCCGCAAGACCTATTTCTACAAGCATGCGCAGTCGCGCGAGTTCCACGTCGACCTGTCGCTGCCCGAAAAGGCCTGGTACGCCACGGCGGACAACCTGTTCGAGCTCGCGCACGACCGTTGCGACCGCCTGGGCGCGGCGAGCCCGCTCTACGAGCCGCCGACGCGCATGCCCGAGCTCGTGCGCGCGAGCGATAAGATCCTGCACCATACGTTCGATGCGGGCGAGGGCGTGCTGATTCCGGCGGAGATCCTCGAGCACGCCAAGCGCGGCTGCCGCAACTTCGTGATCCTGCAGCCGTTCGGGTGTCTGCCCAACCATGTCGTGGGGCGCGGGCTCATCCATGCGCTCAAGGAGCAGTATCCCACGGCGCAGTTCCTGCCGCTCGACTACGATCCCGACGTGAGCTTCGCCAACGTGGAGAACCGTCTTCAGATGCTCATCATGAACGCCAAGGCGCAGGGGTGCGGTGAGGCGCATGGCGAGACCGCGTAAGGACGCCGATGCGCCCGATGCACGCACCCGTATCATCGAGGCGTTTTGGGAGCTCATCGAGAACAACAGCATCTTCGAGCTGTCGGTTGGCGAGGTGACCCGCGCCGCCCAGTGCAATCGCGGAACGTTTTACTACTATTTTCACGATTTCGATGAACTCGTCGCCATCGCCATAGCCCAGCTGCTGCAGGATAACGAGCTCATCACCGATGCCCTCTGGCATTTTTCGAGCGAGGGCGACCTTTCGGCGTTCGACCGGCGCGACGTCCGCTGCCTGCTGCGGCGCATCGTCATCACCATGAGGGCGGGTGCCGCCGAGCAGGTCGTGCAGGGCATCCATACGATCATCATCGACCGCGTGAGAGAGATCGTCCACCCCGACGGAGAAGAGCTCAAGGCAGATTCGAGCTTTGCGGTGGGCTTTCTGGTCTCGGGCATCATGGGCTTTGTGATGGCGGTCGGCTTTGCCCGGGAGGGCGGCGAGGAGATAGACCTCGAGCAGCCGGGGGACAGCGCGTGCGCGTACCTGAGGGCGGTCGCCATGCAGACGGTGGAAACGGTCGCGCAAGTCGAGGGCGTCGATACATCCGAGCTGCTCGAACGCGTCTCCAAGGAGGCCGATGCCTATCGCGCATCGCGTGCGACGAGTCCCGACGTGGTGAAAGACGCCTAGGGTTTCTCTTGCGGGGCGCCTGTCGCGCATCGCGCGGTGAGTCCCGCGATGCGGTCATAACCTGCATTCATGTGAGCCGGGTTTATAGATATTCCTCCAGCTGTTAACATAGACAACCTGTGGGTAAAGAGACAAAAGCGCCGCCGACGGGCGGGCGTTTTGATTTCGATGAACTCATGTAAGGAAACGAGCATGTTAGATAGATTTACCGATCGAGCGCGCAAGGTCATGTCGATGGCCAAACAGGAGGCGCTCGATCTGCACTCAAATAAGGTGGGCACCGAGCACCTGCTGCTCGCACTCGCCAAGGAGGACGAGGGCATCGCTGCCGAGGCGCTGCGCTCGCTTGATATCTCCTACGACGACATCATGGATACTCTCAAAGAGGTCCAGACCACCGTTCCCGAGCCCAGCGAGGAGACCGAGGCAGCCAAGCTCGCCTTTACACCGCTCGTCATTAGCGTGATGGAGCGTTCATTCCGTGTGGCGCGTGAGAACAACCAGACCTACGTGTCGACCGAGCACCTGCTCATCGGTATCGTCGAAGAGGGCAACGGCATGGCCATGGACATCCTCATGCGCCTGGGTGTGTCGTCCGCCTCCATCAAAAAGGCTATCGAGAAGCTCACCGCCAAGGACCAGGACAAGAAGCGTCCGCTCGCCGGCGCCGGTGCTGGTCGTCCCGGTGCGGGCCTGCCGTTCTTTAGCGGCTCGGATGCCTCTCAGCAAAAGGGGAGTGGCACCGACACGCTTAAGCAGTTCGCCACCAACCTTACGCAGAAGGCCCGCGACGGCGAGCTCGACCCCGTGATCGGTCGCGAAAAGGAAGTCCAGCGCATGATGGAGATCCTTTCGCGCCGCACCAAGAACAACCCGCTTATCTTGGGCGACCCCGGCGTGGGCAAGACGGCCATCGTCGAGGGCCTGGCGCAGCAGATCGCTGCCGGCAACGTGCCCGAGAACCTCATGAACCAGAACATCTGGACGCTCGACCTGCCGGGCCTCGTGGCGGGCGCCAAGTATCGCGGTGAGTTTGAGGAGCGTCTCAAGAACGTGATCCAGGAGGCCACCGAAGCCGACGACGTCATCCTGTTTATCGACGAGATGCACACCATCATCGGTGCCGGTTCTGCCGAGGGCTCCATCGACGCGAGCTCCATGCTCAAGCCCGTGCTCGCGCGCGGCGCCTTCCAGATTATCGGCGCCACCACGGCCGAGGAATTCCGCAAGTACCTCACCAAGGACCCGGCTTTCGAGCGTCGATTCCAGACCATCGATGTCGAGGAGCCGAGCGTCGAGGACACGGTCAAGATCCTGACCGCGCTCAAGCCGCGCTACGAGGAGCACCACCATGTGCGTTACACACAGGGTGCTATCGAGGCCGCCGCGAACCTCTCCAACCGCTACATTCAGGACCGCTTCCTGCCCGATAAGGCCATCGACCTCATCGACGAGGCCGGTGCCCGCGCTCGCATCGCCGCGAATCGTGCGCCCGAGCCGGTGCGCGAGGCCGAGCATCGCATAGAGGAGCTCAAGGCCGCCGCGCAGGAGGCCACCGAGAGCGACGACATGAACAAGGCCGCCGAGATCACCGAGCAGCAGAAGGCCGCCGAGATTGAGCTCGCCGAGGCCAAGGCCGCCTGGACCGCCGAGCTCGACGCCAGCCCGCTCACCATCGACGTGAGTCAGATTGCCGACATCGTGTCCGTGACCTCGGGCGTGCCGGTTTCCTCGCTCACCGAGAGCGAGAGCCGGCGCCTGCTGCAGACCGAAAGCGTGCTCAAGACGCGCATCATCGGCCAGGATGAGGCAGTCGAGGCCGTCGCCAAGGCCGTGCGCCGCAGCCGCTCGCCGCTCAAGGACCCGCGCCGTCCCGGTGGCAGCTTTATCTTCCTTGGTCCCACCGGCACAGGCAAGACCGAGCTCGCCAAGACGCTCGCCGAGTACCTCTTTGGCAGTAAGGACGCGCTCATCAGCTTCGACATGTCGGAGTTCGGCAGCGAGTTCGAGGTCTCCAAGCTTATCGGTAGCCCTCCGGGTTACGTGGGCCACGACGAGGGCGGTCAGCTTACCAAGGCCGTTCGTCGTCACCCGTACTCGGTCGTGCTGTTCGACGAGATCGAGAAGGCGCACCCCGACATCTTCAACATTTTGTTGCAGGTGCTGGAGGAGGGTCGCCTGACTGATAGCCAGGGCAAGACGGTCGACTTCCGCAATACCGTGATCATCATGACGTCCAACGTGGGCGCCCGCGAGATCGCGCAGGATGCGAGCGTTGGCTTTGGCACCACCGGCGAGCAGGGCCTCACCTCGAGTGAGATCCGCGGCCGCGCGATGGGCGAGCTCAAGCGCCTGTTCCGCCCCGAGCTGCTCAACCGTATCGACGACATCGTGGTGTTCCAGAAGCTCTCGGGCGAGAACCTGACCAAGATTGCGCACCTGCTGGTGGACGATCTGCGCCAGCGCCTGATCGCAAACGGCATG
This sequence comes from Collinsella sp., assembly GCA_036297365.1. Taxonomy (GTDB): domain Bacteria; phylum Actinomycetota; class Coriobacteriia; order Coriobacteriales; family Coriobacteriaceae; genus Collinsella. The sequence goes on along the minus strand of JAXJLC010000204.1, from coordinate 6,021 downwards.
AACATCAAGCTTACCGATGCGGCCTACGACAAGATTGTGGCGGAGGGTACCGACCTCACCAACGGCGCGCGTCCGCTGCGTCGTGCTATCCAAAAGCTCATCGAGGATCCGCTGTCCGAGGAACTGCTGGCTGGCGAGTGGGGCGAGGGCGATACCGTCCTGTGCGACGTGGCCGATGGCAAGTTTGTCTTTAGCCACGGCACGGGCGAGATCCCGGCACCGCGTCCGGTGGGCACGCTCGGTGGCGATACCGCCCCGGCGGCACCGCACACCGGCAACGCCGCGCCCGTGAGCGGCGGCGTGACCTCGGGCCCCGGCGGCATGATGCAAGCCGGTTCCGGCGCGCTGTAGGGCGTGGCGACAATTTGATACGCGCAATCGAGGCGCTCCGGAAAGGGCGCCTCGATTTGTAGAGCTGCGGAAGTTGTGGCCGTTACGCTATACGGTCCACCGTTAGCCGATGATGCGAGGGCGCTCGGCGTTTTCGACTGGTTTATGCACGCAAAGTCTGGGAATATACAAGTCGCATGTCTTACTGTCTAACCAGTTGCGCCAAGGAGGCACCATGGACTACAAGATTACCGGCTACGAGCCCGCCCAGCTGTTCCATTTCTTTGAGGAGGTCAGCGCGATCCCCCGTGGGTCTGGCAACGAGAAAGGCATCAGCGATTTCCTGGTCGCGTTTGCCAAGGAGCGCGGTCTCGATGTGTATCAGGACGAGGTCTACAACGTCATCATTCGCAAGCCCGCATCTGCCGGCGCCGAGAATGCCCCGACCGTGATGCTGCAGGGCCACATCGACATGGTGTGCGACAAGCTGGGCTCCGTTGAGCACGACTTTACGACCGATGGTATCGACCTGGTCGTCAAGGACGGCGTCCTCACCGCTAACGGCACCACTCTGGGCGCCGACAACGGTATTGCCGTCGCTCTGATGCTCACTGTTCTCGATGATGATTCGATCGTTCACCCCGCCCTCGAGTGCGTATTCACCACCGACGAGGAGACTGGCCTGGTCGGCGCCGAGACGCTCGACAAGTCCCAGATTAGCGCCCGCACCATGATTAACCTTGACTCCGAGGAAGAGGGCGTTGCCACCGTCAGCTGCGCCGGCGGCGTCGTCGTTACCTACACCTGCCCCATCGTGCGCGAGCACAAGACCGGTAGCACCCTCACGCTCGACATCTCCGGCCTGCTGGGCGGTCACTCCGGCAGCGATATCAACCTGGAGCGCGGCAACGGCAACCTCATCATGGCCCGCATCATCGACCGCCTGATGGTTGCCGGCGAGCCCGCCATCGTTAGCTTTAACGGCGGCACCAAGGACAACGCCATCAACCGTGAGTGCAAGGCTGTTCTGGTCTACGCCGACCACGCTGCCGCCGAGGCCGCGGCCCAGATCGCAAAGGGCATCATCGCCGACGTTACTGCCGAGCTCGAGGTCTTCGACCCCGGCTTTACCTGCACGGTTGAGATTGCCGACAACGCTGAGGTCGAGGCCATGGACGAGAAGTCCGCACTTGCCCTTATTCGCGCTCTGCGTCTTGCCCCCAACGGTGTGATCCGCCGCAACGTCGCCACCGACGGCTCCGTCGAGGTTTCCTCCAACATCGGCGTGGTTGCCACCTCTGACGACCAGGTCAAGATCATGCTGTCCCCGCGCTCCTCGATCACCTCGCTGCAGAACGAGTTTAAGGACCGCCTGCAGACGCTGGCCGATGTCCTGGGATTCGACGCCAAGTTTGAGTTCGAGTATCCCGGCTGGAGCTATGCCGAGCATTCGCCGGTCCGCGACATCTTTGTCGAGAGCTATCGCGAGCTCTTTGGCTCCGAGCTACGAATTGAGTCCATTCACGCCGGCCTTGAGTGCGGCCTGTTTGCCGAGGCCCTGCACGGCCTGGACGCCATCGCCGTGGGCCCGACGCTCTCCGATGTCCACACCCCGGACGAGAGCATGGAGCTCGCTTCTGCCGAGCGCTTCTACGAGCTGCTCATCGACGTCCTCAAGCGCCTCGCTGCGTAAAGGTTGCGCTAGCAGCAGTCCGAGCCACGTGCTGGTGGATTGCAAATGACATTATGAGAGGGGGCACCCGAGCTTTTGCTACGGGTGCCCCCTCTCTTCTTTTGGGAAATGGGAGATTACGGACACCTAGCCCATATCCGCCTTGATGAGGTCGAGGGTGCGCTGGCAGTTTTCGCAGACGGGGCCGAGCATATGCTCGCGCAGGTCCGCCATGCCGGGCAGGTCGGCGTATTCGTCCATGACCTCTTCCATGCAAATGGGTACCTCGTAGGCGAGGTCCATCATGGTCGCAAAGCAAAACTTCTCGGATAGCCCGGCATCGGTGAGCGCCGCCTCCAGCGCGGGGTCGCCCATACCGTAGTATCGGCGGATAGCGCCTGGGCCGATGCGCCCCACACGATTTTCGCCGCCAACGCTCATGGCAAGGCGCGCTCGGCGGCGCATACGTTCGTATGCCAGCCCCGATGCAACGTCATACATACGAGCCATCATAGCTGTGCCGCCGTTTCCAAGAAGCAGGGAATAGTTCTTCGCATGCGCGTCCGGTGCGCCGATGATGGCGTTAAAGAAAAGTATCTGCGTAAACAGATACAGGTTAAGTTGATGGTGGCTCGTATTGACGAGGAGTTCCTGAATATCGCGTGCGGTCGGGCCGCCGTCTGCCGTGTACTTTTGAGCGGGCATCACTCCAAGAGCCTGACAGAGGTCTTCTTGGTGTAGACGCATGATTGTTCCGTCTTTGACTTTCACGCGGTCATATCGCTCAACAATGAGGGCAGGTTCGTCCTCAAACATACGATATTCGACGTTTGCCGTTGCGATACCGGCGCGCTGGGCGCTTTTCATGCAGACAAACTCATTGAGAGCCTCGAGTTTAAATCCGATAACGCCATTTTTGAAAATATGCGTTGTGGGCGAGGAGCCCATGCATTCGCACCAGCGGCCGTTTATGAACGCGAGCGCGAACTTGCCCTGGTTGCCTCCAAGTGACCAACTTTCATCTAGACCCATCCACGATGCATCGCGGTCATCTCTGATCGACTTGAGACGGAGAGCAATTTCGTGGTCGTCTATAGGGCGGTAGTCGCCAGCGCGATGCAGGACGGCGTCGGCATCTTCTTCGGCACAAAACTGCACTCCGCCCGGACAGTCGAGTCCGATATGGCTGAGCAACGCAACGGGATTGTTGGGCCTAACGTTGAATTCGGCGGCAATCGCTTTTCGTTGGTCCTCGCTGTCGGGTAGAAGGCCAAACAAGTACGGATTCATGACCTGTTGGCCGTATGTGCGATTTGATACGGGTATGTTGGTCGATAGGGTTGGCCCGTCATAGTCATGATCGTAGGTAAAGCTGATAAGACCGTTCTCATCTTGCGTGAGCGTTCCCGCAGGTACGCCGCAAATAATGGTCCGAAGTGATGTTCTGGCCATTGGCTATTTCCCTTCGGGCTTGGTTTGGTTAGATGCGTTTGCGGCAATCGAGACTCCGAGATTGGACATGGCGAAATCGGCGAAGGCCCTGTCGTAGAGCTCGGACGTAAAGGGGACATCTGCGAGAGCCGGAACGGCTGCGCTGCGACGGTTGCGATGGTGAAAACGTTGAGCGTGATGGCGCCTGGGGGTACTACGAGGTTGCAAATCAGCATGCGGGGCGTCGACTGGTTGCTCGTTTTTCGATTCGTCGATATCCCCTTGAGCGGCGAGCGCCAGTCCAAGAGCACCGAAAACTGCCAGCAGCTTGTCGAGCCGAATGCCGATGGCGTCTCCTAGCTCGAGCGATGCGAGCAGACGCTCCGAAACACCGGCCTTTTTGGCGAGGGCGGCACGGGTGAGACCCTGAGTCTCGCGTGCCTGACGCACGTAGATGCCAGCTTGGCGCGGTGTGGTGATGGGAAGGATATCCACGGCGATCTCCTAACGTGCAGACTTTTGCATATCAGTATGACATGCAAAAGTCTGCATGAAAAGGCCTCATGCAAAACTCTGCATGAGGCCTTGTGCTGGCGTTGAGTTTTGAGCGATTGTGTTTGGCGTTACAGCGCCAAAATCCCCAGATGCTCAAGCAAAATCTTAAGCCCAATAAGGATGAGCACGACGCCGCCCACGATGGTGGCGGGTTTTTCGTAGCGCTCGCCAAAGGTGTGGCCGATCGCTACGCCGGCGACGGAGAAGATAAACGTTGTGACTCCGATAAGCGATACAGCGGGAACGATGTCAACCGAGAGCGCAGCAAATGAGATGCCCACGGCCAGGGCGTCGATTGAGGTGGCGATAGCCAGAATCAGGTACTCACCCAGGTTAATCTTTTCGGCATCCTTGCCGTCGCTCTCGTCCTCATCCTCGTCTTCGGTAAAGGCCTCCCACAGCATTTTGCCGCCGATAAAGGCCAAAAGGATAAAGGCGATCCAATGGTCGATGGGTCCGATGATGCTCATGAATTGACTGCCGAGCGCCCATCCGATTACGGGCATGCCGGCCTGGAAGCCGCCAAAGAACAGGCCGAGCACCACGGCGACCTTAAGGTTGATCTTCTTCATGCCAAGGCCCTTGCAGATGGATACGGCAAAGGCGTCCATCGAAAGGCCGATAGCGAGCAACACAAGCTCTGCGAGTCCCATAGTCTGGCTCCCTCTCTGCGGGCGGGCCCGCGTGTACCTCTTGGGGGAGTAACAAAAAAGACCCGTGGCGTACGCGTTGTGCGCACAGCCACGAGTCTCGTTCATTAAGGCAAGCCAGACCGCATCGGCCAGTGTGTTGACTTGCCGCGCCACCGGAGGCGAACCCGGTCACGCGACTACTCCCTCATTTATGCGAATCCCGATGCTACCACACAAGCAGCTCATTTGGATTGGGGCTCTCAGCTGTGTTCGCTCATTCTGTAAGCATCGGATTTTGCGGGCGTCACAGGGGCAAACCGTGAGAAACTTATTGACGTTTATGGAGCGTATACGATGGGAGCGATGCCTTGGATAAGAACGAGCTGCAAAAGCGTATGGAACAGGCCATTCGCCTGACGGCACCTGGCCAGCCGATCCGCACCGCCCTCGACATGATCATTGCCGGTCACCTGGGTGCCCTTATCTGCGTCGGCGACACCGAAAACGTGCTCGCTGCCGGTAACGACGGCTTCCCGCTCAACATTTCGTTTACCTCGAACCGCCTGTTCGAGCTTTCCAAGATGGACGGTGCCATCGTTATCGATGGCGACCTCACCCAGATCCTGCGCGCCAACTTCCACCTCAATCCCGATCCCTCGCTTGCCACGAGTGAGACGGGCATGCGTCACCGTACTGCCGCTCGCATGTCGGTGCTCACCGACGCCATCGTGATCTCGGTTTCGGCTCGTCGCGCCGTCGTTAACGTGTACGTTCACGGCAAGAGCTACGAGATCCAGCCTGTCACCACCATCATGAGCTCGGTCAACCAGCTCGTCGCCACGCTCCAGACCACCCGTCAGTCGCTCGACCGCTCCCTGCTGCGTCTGACGGCCCTCGAGCTCGATGACTACGTTACGCTCGCCGACATCACCGGCATTTTCTCGAGCTTCGAGATCATGCAGCAGGCAAAGACTGAGCTTAAGGATTGCATTGTCAAGCTGGGCAACCAGGGCAAGCTCGTGCAGATGCAGCTCGAGCAGCTCGCCGGCTCCAGCATGGATACCGAGTACGACTTGATGATCCGCGACTACGCAAGCGATTCCTCTGAGGCCAACGCCGAGAAGATTCGCGCCGAGCTTGCCCGTATGACGCCCAAGGACCTGTCCGACCCACAGCATGTGGCGGCAGTTCTGGGTTATGACGACCTGGACGAGGATTCCGTCATGACGCCGCTGGGCCTGCGCACGCTTTCGCGCGTGTCCGTCGTGCGCGACGGCGTGGCCGAGAAGATTGTCGACGAGTACGGCTCGCTGCAGGAGCTCATGGACGACATCAGCGAGGATCCGGAGCGTCTGGGCGACTTTGGCGTCAACAACCCTGCCATTCTTGCGGACTCCCTGT
>JAXJLC010000203.1:0-10619 GCA_036297365.1 Collinsella sp. | reverse complement strand
AGCTCGGTCTTGCCCACGCCGGTGGGGCCCAGGAAGAAGAAGCTGCCGATGGGCTTGTCCGGATCGGAGAGACCCGCACGGCTGCGACGCACGGCCGCGGCGACAGCGGAGACCGCCTCGTCCTGGCCGATGACGCGCTTATGCAGCTCGCCCTCCAGGCCCTTCAGCTTGTCGAGCTCACCCTGCATCATCTTGGAGACGGGCACGCCGGTCCAGGCGCTCACGACCTCGGCGATCTCATCGGAGGTCACCTGTTCGTTGAGGCCCTCGCCGTCCTGCTGCTTTTGTGCCTCGAGCGCGGCCTCGGAATCCTGAATCTGCTGCTGCAGGCCCGGAATCACGGAGTAGCGCAGCTCGGACGCACGGCCCAGGTCGCCGTTGCGCGTCGCGCGCTCCTCTTCGCTCTTGGCCTCGTCAAGCTGGCCCTTGAGCTCCTGCACGTGGTCGATGGCGTTCTTCTGGTTGAGCCAGCCGGCCTTTTGCACGTTGAGCTTTTCCTGAACCTCGGCAATCTCCTGGCGCAGGGCCTCCAGACGCTCCTTGGAGGCGTCGTCAGTTTCCTTCATGAGCGCCTGTTCCTCGATTTGCAGCTGGGTGAGCTGACGCGTGGTGGCGTCGATCTCGACCGGCATGCTGTCGAGTTCCATGCGCAGGCGGCTTGCCGCCTCATCGACCAAATCGATGGCCTTGTCGGGCAGGAAGCGGTCGGCGATGTAGCGATCGGAGAGGTCGGCAGCTGCCACGAGCGCGCTATCGGTGATATGCACACCGTGGAAGATCTCGTATTTCTCCTTGAGGCCACGCAGGATCGAGATGGTGTCCTCGACGGTAGGCTCGCTCACCATCACGGTCTGGAAACGACGCGCGAGCGCCGCATCCTTTTCGATGTACTTGCGGTATTCGTCGAGCGTGGTCGCGCCGATCGCGTGCAAGTCGCCACGGGCAAGCGCCGGCTTGAGAATGTTGCCGGCGTCCATGGAGCCCTCGGTGGCACCCGCGCCCACGATGGTGTGGAGCTCATCGATGAACAGGATGACCTTGCCCTCGGACTTTTGCACTTCCTTGAGCACGGCCTTCAAGCGGTCCTCGAACTCGCCGCGGTATTTGGCGCCGGCGACCAGCGCGCTCATGTCGAGCTCGATAAGGTCGCGGTCGCGCAGGGTGCTCGGCACGTCGCCGGCCACGATACGCTGGGCGATGCCCTCGACGATGGCCGTCTTGCCGACGCCCGGCTCACCGATGAGCACGGGGTTGTTCTTGGTGCGACGGGACAGGACCTGGATGGTGCGGCGAATCTCATCGGTACGGCCGATGACCGGGTCGAGCTTGCCGGCGCGGGCCAGATCGCAGATGTTGCGACCGTACTGCTCCAGTGCCTCAAACTGAGTCTTGTCCTCGGCAGACGTCACGCGGTCATCGCCACGCAGCTCCTCGTAGACTTGCTCGATGCGCTCCTTGGTGACGCCGGCGTCGCGCAGTACGCGGCCCGCCTCGCCCTTGTCCTCGGCAAGCGCCATCAGCAAATGCTCGGTCACCACAAAGCTGTCGCCCATCTTGGTGGCCTTTTTCTCGGCCTTCTCGATGACGCGGACAAGCTCATTGGAAAGACCCATCTGCTGACCCTCGCCCGAAACCTTGGGCGCGTGGTCGATGGCATCCTGTGTGGAACGTGCGAGCTGAGCTGGGTCGGCACCGATGCGCTCGATAATCACGGAGATATTGCGCTCGCCGGCACCGAGCAGGGCAGACAGCAGGTGGATCGGCTCCACCGCGCCGGCCTGCGCATCGGCAGCCGTGCTCATGGCGGTCTGCAGCGCCTCGCGCGACGTCATTGCTAGCTTATCGATTCTCATGGAATCACCTCTCTTGGGGCGGCCGCCCTACGGGGCGGCTTCACGTTGTTCGAGAAGTATTGTTGCCAGCTTTGCGCGATCTTATACACAAATCTAAGTCTCTATATATAAGATTTTCTGAGTGATTGAGGGATAGGGACAGGCACGCTCGCCCGCTACGGCCTCGTCCCCTTACTATCTCAATCTGTAACATCTAGCGACTGTTTATGGCTCCAGATGTTACAAAATCAAGATGAAATGGCCAACGGCGCCCGTTTGTCTCAATCTGTAACATCTACTCGGCAAATAGAGCTCCATCTGTTACAAATCGAGACGAACAGAAGACACCTGAATCGAAAATCTAAATCTGTAACACCAGGCCCACTTTTAGCGGCCAAGATGTTACAGATCGAGACAGACCGAAAACCACCACAAAGAGGGCAGGCGCCTTTGTGGTGGTTGCAGCCTCTATTTACTTGCCGAGCCCGTGCTTCCCGATTCGGCGTTCCAGGGCATCTCATCCTCGAACAGCCATGTACGGGCAGACCCACTATCGCGTGCAGTCTGCGGGTCGGGCAAGCAGGTCTGTTCATAGGCATCCTGAATGCACTGACCCATAAAATCGTTGAGCTCGGCCTGGTTGCCCTCCATGACATAGGCGGCATCGCCGTCCAAGATGTAGATGCCCGGCCCCTCATTGCCCTCGTAGCCAGGATCGTACGAGACATCACATAACTTGGCGCCATTCGCGGTGTCCAACTCGATGGACGAATGGCATCCGCCAACCATGTCGTTCGCTTTTGCCCGATAGGACGCATATCCATACCAGCGCTTAAAGGTTTTGCCCCTGAGCAGCTCGGACGCCCTGTCGATCAGACTAGAATCCGTGGCATAGCGCATAGCCCCAAGCTGAATACTTGGATAATTACTAATGCCCAGCGCAGCCGGTTGCTCATCAAAATCAACGGTAATGGTCTCAGACTTGGCGGCGCCGGTCAGAAGTTCGACAGATTGAGTCACAGGCTTGACCACCGGCTCCGTCACCGCAGCAGGTAGAAACGCCATACCGACAGCGCCCATGCCAACCACGGTGATCGCAAGCGCCAAAACAATCAATCCAATACGGGCAGAACGGCTCACGGCAAAACACCCCACAATGCAAACCTTCGCCACCTGCACTAATGATACCGCCAGCTAACACTATTACCAAAAGAAGCCGCGCGCTCCTCACCACCACAAAGGGGACAGGCACCTTTGTGGTGGTTTTCGACGCTAACGGTCGACCATCTCGCGCCATGAGATTAAACTTGAATTGTTCTCTGAACATATCCATTTCTGCCTATCCTCAACAGATCTTTGTCTCGAGGAGCGCATATGAAGCCGCCTCATTCCACCGGTCGCAACGTCATCGCCATTCTCGCCATACCCATCGTTATGCTCTTCCTTATCGTCGCCACGCCCTTTTCCCTTGGCATCGCCTCGCCCTTCGATTTATGCGGAATGGTCGACGCCGGCTCGCGTGCCACCTCGCTCTCCTTTATCTGCCGCGGCGTGTTTTACGAAGATAGAATTCCCACCGGAATTTGGCAGTCAAAGTTGCCACTGCTCGGTCAGATCGACGGATGCTCCCCCTATTTCTGCCTTGAACCTCAGGTGCTAAACTATCTGATCGACGACCAGCCACTCGACTCCATCACCCTCGCCTACGACTACGCACCAAACACCGATGAGCGCCACATGAACCAAGTCCTCGACAAGATGCTTGGACAGTGCGGGCTCACCGAGGAGGCCGGTCGAACCATCTATAGCAACCAGAAATTAAAGCGAACAGAACTCCGCCGTGTCGGAAAAATCAAAGGGCGAAACGGGGCCGCCTACTGGGATGCCTGGGCAACACGCGACAAGGGCGAATTCGGACACAGCACCTATATGGTCACTGTCTACACCAAAGACGGAATTAAGGACAATGTTGACGATTTCGCGTCATCCAAACTCGGCATCCCCAAAACAACCAAACCCGCCACCCCAGATGAAATCCTGTAGAGACATTCATTAAAATGCTGCCCAGCGATCACAATAACATCGAGCCCGCCCCCCACCACCACAAAGGGGACAGGCACCTTTGTGGTGATTTTCGACTCCGGCGCTCATCTGTCTCGATCTGTAACATCTAGCGGCCGTTTTTGACCCCAGATGTTACAGATTGAGATGAAATGCTCAGCGGCGCCCGTTTATCTAAATCTGTAACAACTACTCGGCAAATAAGGGTCCACCTGTTACAGATCGAGATAAACAGAAGACACCCGAATCGATAATCTAAATCTGCAACACCAAGCCCACTTTTAACGGCCCAGATGTTACAGATCGAGACAGACTGAAAACCACCGCAAAGGGGCACCTTTGTGGTGGTCGCGTTCTCTACTCTTTTGCCGAGCCCGTGCTTCCCGATTCGGCGGTCTAGGGCATCTCATCCTCGAATAGCCATGTACGAGCAGATCCACCATCGCGTGCAGTCTGCGGGTCGGGCAGGCAGGTCTGGTCGTACGCGTCCATCACGCAACGATCCAAAAAATCGATCACCTGCTGCTGGTCGCCTTCAAGAATGTAGGTCACGCCGCCATCTTGGATATAGACGCCGTCCCCACCTCCGGCTTTTGCGTATTCCGGATTGTAGTTAACGGTGCGCATCAGTTTGCCATCAGATGAATACAACTTCAGCGTTGTATAGTAGCCACCGTTCACAGAACCACGTCGGCGCTCATAGGCATCCCAACCGTCCCAGCGTTTGAACGAACGCCCGTTTAGCAAGTCCAGCGCCTGTCGGGACAACTTCTCGTCCTTGGTATAGCGAGACGAGCCAAGTTCAATCATGGGGTAGTTGCTTATGCTTAGAATGCCCGGCGTTTCCTCGATATCGAGCGTTATCTCATCGGGCTTTGTAACGTCCGAAATCATTTGCCCGGGCATCGATGCAACAAGGGACGCCATCTCAACCGTCTGCTCAACCCCACTCGGCCCATAGAAGATAAGCGAGCCAAATAGGACCACGCCCGCAGCAGCGACGACGCAAGCCACCAACAGCAACAAAACAGAAGTGCAACGCTTCATCTTCAACTCCACAAACGAGAGTGTTTTGAGCTCACTTTAAAGCGCCAACTTCATACTGTCAATTCTAGATAGCATATGAACAAAGGCGCACTCCCCCATAGAGGAGAGTTGCAACCTCGATTTTAGCGCCCACAAGACCCAACGAGCAGCACTTAACAAGTAGCCCCGGTTATACCTTTCTCTGACGCGACCCTCGCGAAGCGCGTGAGCGGCAGGGAAAGGTATAACCGGGGCGGACAAGTATGTGCGTTACTCGGCAGCGGCCTTGAACTTGTTGTAGTTGATCAGGCAGCCGGCCTTGACGATGGCACGCTCCTCTGCCGTCATATCGGCAATGTAGAGCTCAATCTGCTCGACCGCACCATCGGCGCGCACCACGTAGGCGGCGATGCCCTTCAGGTCGCCATCGAGCGCGGCGCGGATACCCGGCACAAAGACGTAGTCGCCCACCTCAAAGCTGGGCTCGGCCTCCATCTGGAAGGGCACCATGCCCCAGTTCATCACGTTGGAGCGATAGCGCTTGGTGGCGTACTCGTGGACGATGTTGGCCAGGCCGCCAATTACGCGCTGGCAGCTCGCGGCCTGCTCGCGGGCAGAACCGTCACCGGGCTTCTTGGCATAGAGCATGGAGCCGTACTCAGTCGCCTTGGCATCGGCCGCGACACCCGCGCCGGTCAGCGCCTCAAACACGCTGGCAAGCTCGGCATCGAGTGCCACCAGGTCGCCCGCTGCCTCGCCGGCAACGCGGCGCTTTTCCACCGCGTCGACCTCCTTGGAGCGGCCCACGTAGGCAGGGTCGCGACGGCTGAGCGTAAACTCGGCCAGACCCAGCGGGTTGGAGCGGAAGGAGCTCGTCTCGCCCGAGGGAATGAGCTCGTCGGTCGTAGTGACCGGGTCCATGATCTTGGAGCACACCTTGAGCAGGATGTCGTCGCCGAGAGGCTCCATCGCGGGCCACGGCTTGATGTTGGGGCCCTCGACCAGCTCGTCGGCCGGCTCAGCCTTGCCAAAGCCCCAGTACACGCGCTTCTTGTACGGCGCGTCGTCAAAGGTGTACTCGCAGGCCTCGTCCCAAATCTCCTCGGGCAGGTCGGTCGCCGGCGTCAGGACGCCGCCGTTGGCAGCCGTCGCCGCAATGGAGCGGGCGTCCATCAGGGCCACGGCGCTCAGCTGACCGTTGCCCGGCTTGGAACCCTCGCGATTGGGGAAGTTGCGCGTGGTGTGGCGGATCGAAAGGCCGTTGTTGGCAGGCGTGTCGCCGGCGCCGAAGCACGGGCCGCAGAATGCCGTGCGCACAATCGCGCCGGCCTCCATAAGGTCGTAGATGTAGCCGCGGCGTGTAAGCTCGAGTGCCACGGGCTGGCTCGTGGGATAGACCGACAGCGAGAACTCGCCGCAGCCGGTGTTAGCGCCCTTGAGCACGCGAGCAGCCTGGACCACGGAGTCGTAGTTGCCGCCCGAGCAGCCGGCGATAACGCCCTGCTGCACGTGCAGCTTGCCGTCGACGATCTTGTCGAGCAGGCTAAAGTGCGTCTTGCCCTCGCCGATCTTGGCGGCCTCGAGCTCCACCTCATGCAGGATGTCCTCGAGGTTCTCGTTGAGCTCGTCGATCTCAAAGCCGTTAGAAGGATGGAACGGCAACGCGATCATGGGCTTGATACTCGACAGATCGACTTCGACGCAGCCGTCGTAGTAGGCAACATCGGCGGGCTTGAGCTCGCGGTAGTCCTCGCCGCGACCGTGCATGGTCAAAAACGCGTGCGTGTCCTCGTCGGTGGCCCAGATGCTCGACAGGCAGGTGGTCTCGGTGGTCATGACATCGACGCCGTTGCGGTAGTCGGTCGTCATGCTCGCGATGCCGGGGCCCACAAACTCCATGACCTTGTTCTTGACGTAGCCCTTGGCAAAGACGGCGCGGATGATGGCGAGCGCCACATCGTGCGGGCCGACGCCGGGGCGCGGGGCGCCCGTGAGGTAGATGGCGACAACGCCGGGATAGGCAACATCGTAGGTGTCACGCAGCAGCTGCTTTGCCAGCTCGCCGCCGCCCTCGCCCACGGCCATGGTGCCCAGGGCGCCGTAGCGGGTGTGCGAGTCGGAACCCAGGATCATCTTGCCGCAACCGGCGAAGTTCTCACGCATAAAGGAGTGGATGACGGCGATGTGCGGCGGAACGAAGATGCCGCCGTACTTCTTGGCCGCGGAAAGGCCAAAGACATGGTCGTCCTCGTTGATGGTGCCGCCCACGGCGCACAGCGAGTTGTGGCAGTTGGTGAGCACGTAGGGCAGCGGGAACTGCTCCATGCCCGAAGCGCGCGCCGTCTGGATGATGCCGACAAAGGTGATATCGTGGCTCGCCATGGCGTCGAAGCGAATCTTGAGGGCCTCGGGGTCGCCCGACGTGTTATGTGCCTGAAGAATCGAATAAGCAATGGTGCCGCGCTTGGCATCCTCGGGCGTCTGCGTAATGCCGCGCTCAGCAGCCTCGGCCGCAGGCACAACCTCGTTGCCGCCGCGCAGGTAGATGCCGTCCTCGTACAGCTTGACCATACTGTCTCCCACTCTGCCCGAAAGGCTCGGGCGCATAGCATACATTCGTTCAATATCGTGCCATAGAACGGTTGCGAGTGGGTTACGAATCTGCGCGTTCACTTTATCTCGGTAAAGTAAAGGACGAGCCCGGTGTGAGCAGGCAAAAATGATCCCTTGGGGACGGAGGAAAACGGATCATTGGGTCAGGCCGACCCCCTCAGTGATCCGTTTTCCTCCGTCCCCAAGGGATCATGAAGTTGAATGCCAGATTGCCCGAATGCATCCCGCGTAACTACAAATCGGTTCCCGCACCCAGCAGCTTGCGCATGACCTGTTCGGGGTTAACTGAGCCGTCGCGCGGGGCCAGGGCGGTGATCTTCTTCTGCATCTTGTACTCGTGCAGCTCGTCCTCGAGCTGGCGCACGCGGGCGCGGAGCTTTTCGTTCTCGCGCTCGCGCTCCTCGGCACGCTCCTTCATATCGAGGATGCGCACCACGCCGGCAAGGTTGATGCCCTCGTCGGTCAGCTGGTTGATGAGCTCCAGGCGCTCGATATCGGCACGCGAATACAGACGCGTGTTGCCGCCCGAGCGCTGGGGATTCACCAAGCCTTTGGACTCGTAGACGCGCAGAGTCTGCGGGTGCATGCCGGTCAGCTCGGCCGCCACGCTGATCATGTACAGCGGTTTGTTCCTATTGTCCTCGGCCATGCTACCTGACCCCTTTCCGTCTCGTTATCGTCCATCATAAGCCCGTGGGCGCGGGCATGCGCCGCGACCGCCCTAGTACGTCGCCTTGTAACGGTTGACCTTCTCGCGATAGTCGCGTGTGTCGGTCTCGCGCAGCTTGGTCATGGCATCGCGCTCGTCATCGGATAGGTTCGTGGGGACCTGCACCTTGATCTCGACGAGCAGCGCGCCTGTGCGGCCACGGTGCTTAACGTCGGGCGCCCCCATTTCCTTAAAGCGGAACTTCTTGCCCGTCTGGGTACCCGCGGGCACCTTCAGACGAACCGTCGCACCGCCGGGCGTCGGCACGTCCACCGTGCAGCCGAGCGCCGCCTCATAGACCGAGACCGGTACCTCCATGGTCACGTCGGCACCTTTACGCTTAAACAGCGGGTGCTCCTCCACATGCGTGGTCACGACCAGGTCGCCGCGCTCGCCACCCGCAACGCCATACTCGCCGCGACGCTTGTAGCGCAGCTTGCCGCCGTCGACCGCACCCGCAGGCACCGAAACCGTGATGGTCTGCTGCTCGCCCGTCGAGGGAATGCGGTAGGTGACCTTGTGCGTCACGCCGCGAAACGCGTCCTCGGCCGTCACGTCGACAGTCAGCGACAGGTCGCCGCCCTTGCGCGCGCGGTTGCGGCCCGCACCGGCACCGGCAGCGCCCGCGGCCCCGGCAAAGCCCGAGCCCCAATCGCTGCCCCAGGCGCCGTTGCCGCTAAAGATGCTGTCAAAGATATCGCCCCAGCCGCTCGCGCCGGCACTGGCTCCGTAGCCACCGCTATACGCGCCGCCCGCGCCCGGCATGCCGCCAAACATGAGCATCTGGTCGTACTCTTTGCGCTTCTTCTCGTCCGAAAGCGTCTCGTAGGCCTCGCTGATCTCCTTGAACTTGGCCTCATCGCCGCCGGCATCGGGGTGATATTTTTGCGCGAGCTTGCGAAACGCGCTCTTGATCTCTTTGTCGGAGGCGCTCTTGGATACGCCCAGGATGTCATAGAAGGTTTTGCCTGCAGCCATCGTAGCTCCTCTCCTGTTACGTCCGCCGCCCATGCAGACGACGGCCCATGCTTTCATATGGCACTAGGCCAGAAAGGGCCCCGGGTGTTGCCCCGGGGCCCTTCTCAATTACTCCTCGGTGCTCTCGGCCGTATCGGCCGCAGCATCCTCGGGCGCCGCTTCGGGCTCCGGTGCGGGGCGCTTCTCGCCACCGTAGGTCACCGTCACCATCGCGGAACGCAGGATGCGATCCGCCATGCGGTAGCCCTTCTGGTACACATCGTTGACGGTCTCGTCGTACTGCGATGCGTCCTCGACGCGACCCACAGCCTGGTGCTCGAGCGGATCGAACGCCTCGCCCTTGGGGTCGATGGGCTCAACGCCCTCGTGCGCAAACACATCGAGCAGCTTGGCATGAACCGCGTCAACGCCATCGACGAACTGCTTAAAGTCGTCGGAAAGCTCTTGGCTGCGGGCATGGTCAATCGCGCGCTCGATATCGTCGATCACCGGCAACAGCGCGGTGACAAGCTTCTCGGTCGCGCGCTCGCGCTCGGCGATACGCTCGTTTGCGGTGCGGCGACGGAAGTTCTCCCAGTCGGCCTGCAGACGGGCGGTGCGCTCGGTGGCGTCCTTTGCCTTGTCCTCGGCGGCCTTCTGAGCCTCTGCCGCAGCATCAAGCTCGTTGCGCACGTCGGTAAGCTCCTTCTGAGCCTGCTCGAACTTAAGCTTAAAGTCGTTGTCGGCGGCTTCCTCACCGGCGCGGATAGCGGCTTCCACCATCTCGTCCTCGGTCATCGTCGCCTCCTTGTTGGAATCCTCTACCTGGTTCTCGGCAGCCTCGGCGGCCTCGGCCTCGTTGGCCTCGGTATCGTCGACGGCCTCTACGGGAATCTTCACGTCCTTCTCCTCAGAGTCAACGGGGGCGACGCCAGCGGCAGCCGCCTCCGTGCGAGCTTTACGGGCGGACATGATTACTTGTCCTCGTCGTCCACAACCTCGTAGTCGGCGTCGACGACGTCATCGTCGGCAGGCTGGGCACCGGCGGCACCGTCGGTCTGCTGCTGAGCGTCGGCGTAGACAACCTGAGCCAGCTCGTAGGCCACAGACTGCAGGGACTCGCCGGCGGCCTTGATGGCCTCGACATCAGAGCCCTCGAGCGCCTTCTTGGCGTCGGCGATAGCGGCCTCGGCCTTGGACTTCACGTCGGCGGAAACCTTGTCGCCCAGCTCGTTGAGGGTCTGCTCGGTGGAGTAGCACAGGCTGTCGGTCTGGTTGCGGACCTCGACCTCTTCCTTCTGCTTCTTGTCCTCCTCGGCATGAGCCTCGGCGTCCTTGACCATACGGTCGACTTCGTCGTCGGACAGAGCAGTGGAGCCGGAGATGGTGATCTGCTGCTCCTTGCCGGTGCCCTTGTCCTT
>JAXJLC010000202.1:0-2785 GCA_036297365.1 Collinsella sp. | reverse complement strand
CGACGACGCCGCCCACGGCCGCCAGCATGGGAAGCATGGCCTGACGCGGATTTTTGAGCTCGCCGACCGTCATCTCGTACTTAAGCTCAATGCCCACCAACAAAAAGAAAATCGCCATGAGGAAGTCGTTGACGAAAAGCTCAACGGTAAGACCGGCCGTAAGGTTGCCCAGACCCACATACAACGGGGTCTCCAAAAAGTGATGGATGGCCTCGTAGGCATCGGTGTTGGCGCAAATGACGGCGGCGATGGCGGCGAAGACCATGACGGCGGCGGAAATCGTGCCGTTCTCGGTGATGCGCTCCCAAATGTCATGGCGCTCAAAACGCTTGCGCTCACGAACGTTAAACAGCTGCTCGGGTGCTGCCATGGGCGGCTCCTTTCACGGGAAAGCTCCCGTCTTAAAAAAGCACGGCCCGCCCAAGTGGCGGTGCCGCGCTCTAACGTATTACGCTTGCATCTAGCCTACCCTGCACGACAGGCACGCAGGCGTGGCCGAAAAGCGGAACCACAGGTTGAACATTATTTGCTCAACGGCACGGGCACGCCTGTCCAAGAGACGACGCGGCGCCGTGCACAAAAAACGACCGGAGCGCGGGGCGTCCGCGATCCGGTCGTGGCGTTTGGTCAACTAAACCTAGCAGGCGGCCATGATGGGAGCAGCAACCTGCTTCTTACGGGAGAGGACGCCCGGCATCCAGACGCCGTCGTGCTCGTCGGCAATGCCCAGGCCCTTCTGAGCAGCCTCGGTCTCGCCCTCGAGCAGGACCTGCGAGCCTTCCTCCATGATGTCGGTGATGCACAGGACAATGCCGTCAGCACCCTTCTCGGCGGCGTAGGCGCGCATGGCCTCGCGGATCTCGTCGATCATACCGAGCGCACGGCCCTTGTCGACGGTCTCGTACTGGCCGATGAGCAGCTTCTTGCCGGCGGGCTCGAACATCTTGATGTCGTTGCCAACCATCTCGGCTGCGGTGAAGGAGCCGGACGGGCGGGTGAGGAAGACCTCCATGCCAAACTTGACCGGGTCGACGCCCACCTGCTCGCCGAGCTTGGCGGCGACGGCGCGGTCGACATCGGTGGTAGTGGGGCTCTTGAGCATGAGCGTGTCGGTCATCATGGCCGAGAGCAGCAGCTTGGCCTGAACGTCGGAAAGCTCAACGCCGAGCACGCCGGCGAGCTTGGTGACGATGGTGCAGCTGGAGCCCCAGGGCAGGCAGATGTAGTGCAGCGGGCCGGCGGTCTCAAAGTCGCCGATGCGGTGATGATCGACAACGCCAAAGACCGTGGCGTCCTTAAGGCCGGCGACGGACTGGGCGGACTCGTTGTGGTCGGTGAGAACGACGAGCTGGCCGGCCTCGACGGACTCGATCACGCGGGGCTCGGCAATGCCGGCGTCGGCGAGCAGCTTGGCGGACTCGGCCGGAAGCTGACCCAGAGCGCAAGCCTCGTAGGTGTTGCCAGCATACTCAACCTGGTTGAGCAGCTGGGACAGGACGACGGCGCTCATGATGGCGTCGTTATCGGGGTTCTGGTGACCAAAGACAAGAACGTTTGCCATGGATATCCTCCACTTGATATGTGTACTTGGACGTAGCTATGGTAGCACGCCGATGCCGAGCCTTCGCAGACGGAAGGGCCACGGCATATTTTGGGGCGCAGGCACGGGGGCCAAGGCTGTCCCTTTTGCACCATGTTGGTGCAATGTAACCTGTCCCCCTTGCACCAGCTATTTACCGGCGGCGCGCAGGGCTACGTAGGCGGCACCGATGATGCCGGCGTCGTTTCCGAGCGAAGCGACCTTAATGGGCGTCTCGCGCGAGGCAGAAAGCGCGTAGCGCTGGAAATGCTCACGAACTGCGTCGAGGTAGACATCGGCCGAAGCGGACGCGCCGCCACCGATCAGGAACATCTCGGGGTCGACCACGTTGGCAATGAGCGCCAGGGCACGGCCGAGATAGTCGGCCATGGTATCGGCCGCGGCAAGCGCGAGCTTGTCGCCCTCGCGGCAGGCCTGGAACACGTCCTTGGAATCGGAGGGGCCGGTGAGCTCGATGGGGTCGACGCCCGCCTTCTTGCACTCGGCAAGGTAGTTGCTCACCACGCCGGTGGCGCTGGAATACTGCTCCAGGTGGCCATGGCCGCCGCAGCCGCAGGTGCGCTCCTCAGCCGGGTTCAGGCACATGTGGCCGATCTCGCCGCCAGCACCCACAACGCCCGATACCACATCGCCGTTAACGATAACGCCGCCGCCCACGCCGGTACCGATGGTGACCATCACCACGTTCTGCACGCCCTTGGCAGAACCGAGCCAGGCCTCGCCCATGGCAGCGGCGTTGGCATCGTTCTCATACTTAACGACCGCATCGGGGCAGTGCTCCTGAATGGCGACCCTCAGCTCGGGCAGGTTAATGGCAATGTTGGCCTTGACCTTGGCATCGCCCGACGCCGGGATGGGACACGGAACGGCCAGGCCAATGCCCGCCACAAAGGCACGCGGAATCTGTGCCTTGGCGACCACCTGGTCGATAGCCTCGGTCACCGCGGCAAAGCCCGCAGCGTCAACGATAGGAGGCGTGGGCACGCTGGCCTTGGCAAGCAGGTTGCCGTCCTCGTCGAACAGGCCCTCCTTAACCGAAGTGCCGCCGACGTCGATGCCGATGTAGTACTGCTTAGGTTCCATGGGAGCCCGCCTTTCTCGTTTAAACATTGCCTGTATGGTACCGCTCCCAAGGCAAAAACCTACCAAAAAGGGACAGGTTTATTTTGGCAGGTTTTATCTGGG
>JAXJLC010000201.1:0-2656 GCA_036297365.1 Collinsella sp. | reverse complement strand
GCCCTCGACCATTGCCGTGCCCGGAGCGCCGTCCGCGTCGTGCACAAACTCG
Organism: Collinsella sp.; assembly: GCA_036297365.1. Lineage (GTDB taxonomy): Bacteria > Actinomycetota > Coriobacteriia > Coriobacteriales > Coriobacteriaceae > Collinsella. The sequence continues at coordinate 2,604 of JAXJLC010000201.1, read as the reverse complement.
AGCTGAGCCGTGCAGGCATCGTTTTCGAGTTTGCCCTCGAGCAGCGCCGCGACCTTTGTGCGCACATCCTCGCCGGCCTTAAGGCCTTCGAGCCCCTCAAAGTGGGGTGTCAGTGCGCGCGGATCGATATCGATGGGCACGGATCCCTGCAGCCCCGTAACGGTCTCGTTGCCCAAGGCGTCGACATCCACGTATTCGATGGTAAACGCATGGCCCGAAGCCGCCACGTTGAGTACGTTGCTGCTGTCGACAAGGCGGAAATGGCCCTCGCCAACGGTCTTGCCATCCTGGAGCGAGGCATCGCTCAGCGAGTCGCCGTACGTCATGCGCATGCGGGTCGGGAGGCAGCACGAAGCCGACTGCGTGTGCTTCGTATCGTAATTGTAATTGCGCTGGTAGATGCTCCGGGCCAGCGCCGCATCAACAAAGTCGGATGCGATGATGCCAATGTGCTTGAGGTAATCTGACTTTGTATCCTCGGTGCCGCTGGGATTGATGTACGGGCTCTTGTACAGATGCTCGTTGACTACTCGTGCCGAGGTAAAAGGATTGCCTCCGTGCGACAAGCCCGTGCAGCTGGTGTAGTTGATAGACCAGCAACGCTCCTGGACTTGCACCTCGGCCCCGGCATCGTCCACGACGTCCACCTTGTTGCACGTGCGCCCGGTCGTTTCCTTCAGCGCATTATCGACCCAGCTGAGCTTGTCGGTTCCCGTGAGTTTGTACTTGTCCTGGGCATATACCTTGGTGCAATAGGGCTCTTCATTGCCCGTTTCCCCTATGGCTTCAAATCCCCGCGCGTCTTGGACGAGACACATCGACTGCCCGGAATGCGCCTTGATCTTGTCATCCCATTGGGTGAGGTCGAGGCCCCACGTGTGGCCGCTTACGCTGTTGCCGGCGAGCCCAAATCGACGCAGCAGGACGATCTTTCCGCGCACCTCGCCCAGCGTGGGGACGTGGCTCGACGTGTAGAACAGGTTGGGGTTATCGGCCATAACCTTGGCGAAGGCCGTCGTTATGCTTTCGTCGGTAGCCTCATCGTTGCCGCGCGATGCGAGCATGATGAGCGCTTCTGACGGGTTTTCGTTCAAAAACGTTTTGAAGTACCCGATGACATCGGAGAGATGCAGATAGTTCCCGTCTTTTTTGAGTAGGTAGAAAATCCCGTGGTCGATGCCGGGGTCATCGCCCTTTCCGATCCGGATATCAAAATAGCGAATGCCTTCGAGCAACTGCGTGGGAATGTAATCCTGCTGGCATTTTACTTGCGAGGATTGGGGCTCGGTGTCGTTGTCCACGCTGCAGGTGCCCGAATCGTGCGTACCCGGGATGCTCAGCTCGTCGAGGAACTTGTTGTCGTCGACGTATTTCATCCAACATGGTCCGTCGACGTAGCTGCTGTACGTGATCCAGTCGAGGCTGCTAACCGTGGCATCGTTCTTTTTCATGTCGTAACCGATAAGTTCGAGCTCCCACGGAATGCTCTTACTCTTATGGCAGATCTTATTGTTGTCCTGGTCTTCGCCGTTCGATTCTATTGCCAGGTACTTAATGTCTTTTTTCTCGGTTTCTTTCTCGACCGTGCGGTCTCGGATGATATAGGTTCCGTTTGATTGACGCTCGAACGCAAAAGCGCGGCTGGGCTTGTTGTCATACTCGCCGCCCCATACGTGGATGACCTTTCCATCTTTGTCAGAGTCGTCGTCGACCGACCAAATGCTGTAGCCCGTCTTTTTATGCTCTTCGAAATTGAGCAAGGTGCGGATAGCATACCAGTTTGTATCGTCATTCTTGGTCGTTACGTTCTCAAGGATGAGCTTGCTGGACGTGCCGTCGTTAAACAGGTGGCAGACGTTGCCGCGAACGTTGCCGTCTTGGTTGACGCTCGCGGTGCGAAAATAGCCCGCGGGGCGAAGGCGAATGACGAAATTGTCGAGGCTGTCCGACGGTGCGGGTGTGTTGTCTGCAAATGCCGCTCGCAGGGGAATGCCCGGCGCTGCGGTTTCGGGCAGGCTTGCAAGTGGTGACAACGCCGCAAGCCCTAGGCCCAGCGTAAACGCTCGGCGGCTGATGGCATGGTGTTCGGTCATAACTTCTCCATTCGCAGAGTGCGGTTATGCGATAGTTTTGGTCACTATACTGCCCAGATGTTTAAAGATGCTGGTTGAATTGTCTGCGCGGCGCAATAAATCGGTGGGCGGACGTGTTGGGGTGTTTGTCGTTTTCGTACTGTTGCCACATTTGGGGCGGTTCCGGCGTCCGGCATCCTCGCGTTCGTCGGCTACAGGCATAAGAAAGGGAGGGTCGGTTTACCGGCCCTCCCTGGGTACGAAGCGCTGGGGTACCGTCGCTTGTTTGCACTGCGACCGTGTTTCCCGTTGCGCTCGCCAGTCGCTTAGCGCTTGATCTCGATATCGTCGAGCTTGACGTCCATGGCCTCGGTCTTGGCCTCGGCGATGTCGTCGGCAAATTCCAGAGACTTCATCATGGTCTCGACGGCGTCCTTGTGCTCCTCGACGTTGTCGATACGCACATACACACTGCCGCCGTCAACGTCGGTGAAGTATTCGGTCGTTACGCCGCCCGAGTGTGTATAGGAAG
>JAXJLC010000200.1:0-4390 GCA_036297365.1 Collinsella sp. | reverse complement strand
CGCCAGGCCTCACAACGGCGCCATCCACATCGACGTACACCTCCGCAGCAGAGGAACTCTTGGCAGACGACTCATCGGCATCATCAGGAGAGGCATCCCCGGCCCCGCGCGCATCCGAGGCGCTTGCCTCATCACTATGCTCAAACGACACGCCGCTGGAGCGGCTACTAAAACTTGCCATCGCCAAGCCGCTCGCGGCGGCAATGACAACCAGAATCGCCACCACCACCGCTTTATGCCCGAGTAGCTTTCCTGCCCAGCGGTCCATACGTTTAACCCGTTCGTGTTGCTCGCGCTGCGCCATAGCAAACACCTCCCAACACCATTGTGTAAGGAAACAAACGCCGCAGCTTCCGCACGTCCACACCAGTTTTCGCGGTCAAACCAAAAGCTGACCAAAACCTTGCGCGAACATGTCCATTTATTCAGTCACACGTCAGCGAATGAACATCTTGACATCATTTGCCCAGATAGCAAAAGACCGACGATACAGGCGCATCGTCGGTCTATGCAGGCAATTACTCGTGATCTTGGTAAATCTCGCGCGGAGCAAGCTCCGAATGTTTGCGTTTTAAGGTCTTAGGGGCCTTATACGTGTTGCTGGAGAAGTCGATATACTCGGTCTGCTTAAGCAAGCGCTCGATCATCTCATCGTGGTCGAACAGCCCCCAGGCCTCGTGCACGGCATCGAGTTTGGCGTGCGTCTCGGGACGACGCGGCATAAAAAGCGTGCAGCAGTCGGGCGCTGCCTCAGTGGAAATATCGAACGTACCGATCTCCTGAGCGCGCGCAATGATCTCCTGCTTGTCAGACCCGATGAGCGGACGGAACACAGGAATCTTCACGGCCTCGTTGACGGCCATGATGTTCTCGAGCGTCTGGGAGGCAACCTGACCGAGCGACTCGCCGGTCACGATGGCCTTGGCGCCCTCGATATGCGCGATGCGCTCGGCAACCGAATACATGATGCGGCGATACATGATCACGCGTAGGTTACTGGGGCAGGCGACGGAAATCTCACGCTGGCAATCGCCAAACGGCACCACGTACAGGCGGCCGATCTGGACACCCGGCTCAAGCGCACGGATGATGTCCTGCACCAAATACTCGCTCGTATCGGGCGTCTGCGGACGACCGGAGAAATGTACCGGCACGCACACCGCGCCGCGACGCGCAAGCATCCAGGTCGCCACCGGAGAATCGATACCCGACGACAGAAGCGTCACGACCTTGCCGGCAGAACCCACCGGCAGGCCGCCCACGCCACGCTCGGAGCGCGCGTACACGTAAACGCTACCCTGGACCACCAGTACGTGCACCATCGCATCGGGGTCGTGCATTTGAACCTTTTTATCGGGGAAGGCCTCGCACAGCACCTCGCCCACCTGACGATTGATATCAATCGAGGTGAGCTCATAGTCGGTATTGGAGCGCTTGGCGTGCACCTTAAACGAATCGAAGGGGCCAAACTCGCGCAGCGCCTTGACGGCAGCGGCGCAGTACTCCTGCGGGTCGCGGTTGGTGTGGTACGCCAGGGACACACGGGCAACGCCGGGGACGGTGCGGATAACGCGCGCCGCCTCGTCGGCCTGATGCTCGTTAAAGGTCACGAGGATATAACCGGAAATTCGAGACACGGCATTCACGGAAAAGGCGGCCAAAGCCGCCTTAATGTTATCCATGAGGATATGCTCAAAATGTGCGCGGTTCTTGCCCTTCAGTCCAACCTCGTGATAGTGGACCAGGCAGACGCGAGCTGCCATTTAGGCTTCAGCAACCTTATGGCCGAGCGCCTTCTCGTAACGGGCCTCGTCGTAGGAGATATCGCCGTCGACGATCTCGTCCATAGCCATCGAGATGGTGTCGGCGCCGGAGAGCGCGATGGTGATGTCGTCGACATCCTGAACGGCAAGCACGCGGTTATGCTGGCCACGCAGCATGCTATTGATGTCGCAGGCACGCTTGGAGGCAAGCGAAGCGAGCAGGAAGCGGTTGTGATCGGTCTTCTCCAGAAGATCGTCAATGCAAGGCTTTACAACGGACACGGACCTCAGATCCTTTCATGCATATCGAGAACGCGAACGAGCTCATCGGTCGCGCGGTCGAGATCATCATTCACCACGACGTCGTCGTAGCGGTCGGCAAGGGCAAGCTCATGGGCGGCGTTTGCCATACGCAGCTCAATCGTCTCGGGCGTCTCGGTGCCGCGACCGACCAGACGCTCGCGGAGCACCTCGAGCGAGGGTGGCTTGATAAAGATCAGCACGGCCTCGGGAAAACGCTCCTTGACCTGCAAGGCACCCTGGACATCGATCTCCAAGATGAGAGACGATCCAGAGGCGAGCTTGGACTGGACCTCGCTCACCAACGTGCCGTAGCAGTTACCGTGGACCTCGGCCCACTCAACAAACTCACCGTTTGCCACGCGGCGGTCGAACTCCTCGCGCGTCAGGAAAAAGTAATTGACGCCGTCGACCTCGCCTTTGCGTGGGGCTCGCGTGGTAGCCGAAACCGTCAGGCCCAGGTTAGAGCGACGCTCGCGCACACGAGTGACGAGCGTGCCCTTGCCCGCGCCTGACGGTCCAGAAATCACAAAGAGCTTTGAATCCTGAGCGCTCACTTATTTGGTCAGCTGCTCGAGGAGCTGCTCGCGCTGACGGACGCCAAGGCCCTGGACGCGACGGGTAGCGGAGATGCCGAGCTCCTCCATGATCTTGGCGGCCTTAGCCTTGCCATAACCGGGAAGAGACTCGATGAGGGTGGAAACCTTCATGCGAGAAGCAATGGGGTCATCGGAGTTGAGCACGGACTCGAGGGACTTCTCGCCCTTCTTGATCTGCTCACGGAGCTCTGCGCGAGCGTGACGTGCGGCGGCAGCCTTCTCAAGAGCCTGCTTACGCTGCTCATCGGTAAGCTGAGGGAGTGCCATTCGTACCTCCAAATAGTTGGGTTATATCTGATTCAATATTTGGCATTTTAGCACGTAAAACGTACAAAATGGCCAATCGCGGCTCCATAGGTTAGACGATACCCGCAAAAAGTGCAATATATCGCGCTAAAAGATGAGCCCCCGACCTGCGATTCCACACAAAGGATGGGAAAGTTTTCGCAGGCACAGGGGCTAATTTGTGCTAATGAGACCCAAAAGTGGTGACTTGAGGGAATCTTTTAGGCGACGTTTTCGACCAGCTCGGCAACGATGGCGTCAAACGCGGCAACCGGATCATCGGCGCCGGTAATGGGGCGGCCAACCACGATATGGCTCGCGCCGCGCTCGATAGCCTGGGAAGGCGTGGCCACGCGGGACTGATCGCCCAACGCGGCGCCAACCGGACGCACGCCCGGGGTCACAATAAGCGCATCGGGGCCCAGCAGCTCACGCATGTCATGAGCCTCCATCGGCGAGCACACGATGCCGTCGATACCGTTGGCCTGGGCGAGTTTTGCCAGTCGGGCGGCCTCCTCGGCAACGGGCGACTCGACGCCGATCTCTGCCAGCGCATCCTGATTCATGCTCGTAAGCACGGTGATGGCAACGAGCTTGGCTCGATCCTCGCGTGCCTCCTCGGCACCCTCACGGCAGGCGGCGAGCATAGCACCCGAACCCAAGCCGTGAACCGAAAGCAGGTCGGCACCGGCAAGCGAGGCCGAGCGAGCGGCACCACGCACCTGATGCGGAATGTCATGGAACTTAAGGTCGAGGAACACCTTGAAGCCTAGGTCCTTAAAGGTCTTGACGATCTCGGGGCCCTCGGCGTAATAGAGCGTCATGCCCACTTTAAGCCAGGCGGCATGGCCCGAAAGCTCATGGGCGAGCTCAAGCGCACGCTCACGGTCGCAGTCGAGGGCGACGATAACGCGGTCGCGGGCATCGGTCTCTAGCATTCGAAAGCACCTACCAGCTCGTTAATGTCCTTCACGCCCTGGGACTCGGCCCAGGCCTCGAGCTCGCGCGCAATCTTAATCGAGGCGCACGGATCGACGAAGTTGGCCATACCGACCGATACGCAGGTGGCACCGGCCAGGATAAACTCGGCCGCATCCTCACCGGTCATGACGCCGCCGACGCCATTGATGGGGATATCGACAGCTTGAGCGACTTCCCAGACCATGCGAACGGCGATGTGGTGGCACAGCGGGCCCGAAAGACCGCCCTTGGGCTTGGCCACACGCGACTTGCGGGTGTGAACGTCGATGGCCATGCCCTGGATGGAGTTGATGACCGAAAGGCCGTCTGCACCCTCGGCCTCGAGGGCGCGGGCGATCTCGGCGACGTTGACCGGGGCCATCTTCACAAACAGCGGCTTGTCGGTCACCTTGCGGCAGGCGGCCATGACGCCAGAGGCACCCTCGGGCGTGGAGCCCATGGCGGCACCGCCGGCGGCAATGT
>JAXJLC010000199.1:0-5965 GCA_036297365.1 Collinsella sp. | reverse complement strand
GGAGAGCACTTAATGTGCTCTCCGTCGTGAGCAGGACTGTAGAGCAGCAAACTTAACCCCTGCCCCGGCACCCGGCGGGCAAACCCTCCCTTGTACTCCATCTCACTAAAGTGTATGATTCTGAACGTTACATGACTCACTTTACCTAACTAAAGTGCTATCAAGGGGGATACCATGAATACCGATATGTCTCGTCGTCAGTTTGTTGGTCTAGCCGGTTCGCTTGCCACGGTGCTTGGCCTCGGCCTGGTAGGCTGCGGCGGTGGTGCCGATAAGGGCTCCGCCGCCGGTTCTGCTGCAGCCAAGGACGTGAAGGGCGCCGCGGAGTCCAAGAAGCTCGTGGTGGGCTTTGACAAGTCCTATCCTCCGTATGGCTTTGTGGGCGACGATGGCGAGTACACCGGCTTTGACCTCGACCTTGCCAAGGCCGTTGCCGATAAGCAGGGCTGGGAAGTCGATTACGAGGCCATCGACTGGGATGCCAAGGACACGCTGCTCAACTCGGGTGCTATCAACTGCATCTGGAACGGCTTTACCATGGAGGGCCGCGAGGACGACTACACGTTCTCCGAGCCGTACATGCTTAACGAGCAGGTGCTCGTGGTCAAGAAGGACGCGGGTATCAAGAGCTGGGACGATCTTGCCGGCAAGACCGTGATTACCCAGACTGATTCCGCCGCACAGGATGTGCTCGAGGGCGACCAGAAGGATCTGGCCGCGACGTTTGCCACGCTCGATACCATCGGTGAGTACAACACGGCGTTTATGCAGCTCGAGAGTGGTGCAGTCGATGCCGTTGCCTGTGACCTCTCGATCGCCCAGTATCAGCTTGCCGCCAAGCCCGATGCTTATACGCAGCTTGATGAGCCGCTGTCCAGCGAGCACTACGCCGTCGGCTTTAAGAAGGGCGACACCAAGTCGGCCGACGCCGTGACCGAGTCGCTCAAGGCACTCTATGAGGACGGCACGGTCAAGGACCTGTGCGACAAGTACGCAAGCTATGGTCTATCTTTCGATAATTGGGTTTTGAAATAGCCACAGCACCCAACCTTGCGGCTCCAACCCTCCTCGCGTACCAAAGTACGCTTCGTCGGGCTTGTCGCTCGCAATCTTGGGCACTGTGCCTATTTCAATTAACGCCCGCTGTTCTGTTGCTGTGAAAGAGAGGGTAGGTTGTCTATCCAAGTCATGATGCAGATGCTTGGCCAGGGATTCTTGGTCAGTTTGCAGTTGTTTGTGCTGACACTGCTGGGGTCGATTCCGCTGGGAATCCCCGTGGCGTTTATGCGCATGAGCAAAATCGCGCCGCTTCGCTGGATTGCGCGCATCTACATTTCGGTCATGCGCGGTACGCCGCTCATGCTGCAGATGTTTGCCATCTACTTTGCCCCGTACTACGTGTTTGGCATTTCGCTCACGCCCGATTCCAAGTGGACGGCGTGCGTCGTGGCGTTCATCATCAACTACGCCGGTTACTTTGCCGAGATCTATCGCTCGGGCTTGCAGTCCATTCCGCGCGGTCAATACGAGGCTGCCGAGGTGCTGGGCTATTCGCGCGTGCAGACGTTTCTGTATATCGTGATGCCGCAGGTCGCCAAGCGTATTCTGCCGGCGATGGGCAACGAGATCATCACGCTGGTCAAGGACACGTCGCTGGCGTTTGCCATTGGCGTGGGTGAGATGTTCTCGACGGCCAAGGCGCTGGTCGCCTCGCAGGTGAGCATGGTGCCGTTTGCGATTGCGGCGCTGATTTACTGGGTCTTTAACTTTGTAGTCGAGATGCTGTTAGGCGCTGCCGAGAAACGACTTGACTATTACCATGACTAGCCTGTCCCGTTGTGCTTTTCAAACACGTGGAGGTTCCTGTGTCCGGAACGGTTATGAATATATCGAACGCGCGCAAGGCGTTTGGCGGCAATGAGGTGCTCAAGGATATCTCGCTCGAGGTCAAGCGTGGCGAGGTCGTGGCGATTATCGGGCCTTCGGGCGGCGGTAAGTCCACGCTGCTGCGTTGTGCCACACTGCTCGAGACGCTCGACGGCGGCTCGCTTTCGTTTGGCGACCTTGCCGTCGCGACGGATGCTGGTTCGGGCGCGGTGTACGCAAAGGGCGATGTGCCTAAACAGGCGCGCTCGCGGTTTGGTTTGGTGTTTCAGAACTACAATCTGTTCCCGCACTATACCGTGATGAAAAACATCACCGATGCACCGATCCGCGTGCTTAAGCGCCCGCGCGAGCAGGCGGAGGCTCGCGCACACGAGCTCATTGCACAGATGGGGCTTACGGGTAACGAGAACAAGGTGCCCTGTGAGCTTTCGGGCGGTCAGCAGCAGCGCGTGAGTATTGCCCGCGCCCTGGCGCTCGATCCGGAAATCTTATTCTTTGACGAGCCGACCTCGGCGCTCGATCCCGAGCTGACGGCCGAGGTGCTGCGTGTCATTAAAGACCTTGCCGCGCAGAATATGACGATGGTGATCGTGACCCACGCAATGCAGTTTGCGCGCGATGTTGCCGACCGCGTGGTCTTTATGGATGGCGGTCGTATTGTCGAGGAGGGTCCTGCCGAGCAGGTCATCGACCATCCGCGCGAGCAGCGTACCCGCGAGTTCCTGAGCCGTATCGAGGGGTAGGCTCAGCTATTTACTCAACTATTAATTAAGGCGAAGCTGCCGCAGGTCTTACGGCCTACGGCGGCATTTTATTTGCATCGGCGGGGTCCAATAATCGCCTCGCATGTGTTCTTCTTCCTCTCGCCGCCTGTATCCGTACGTGCGCCGAAAGGTGTGCATGGACAGTCACCCGTGAGGGTAGGGTGGTGGCATAGGACATTTGGAGGGTGAGTCGGCTCGGTTGCCGACCATGCTGCTCCCGGGACGGCACCGACTGCGAACTCTCCCCGTTGGCGTCGCGCATTGCGCGCGGCCCTGCAAGGAGGTCATCATGGGTGCTCCCAAGACCGGCAATGTAAGGAACGTGGTGCTCGTAGGCCAAGGCGGGGTGGGCAAGACTTCACTCGCCGAGGCCATGCTCCACCTTTCTGGTAAGACCGCCCGTCTGGGCGGCCACGACGGCACCAAGCCCACGCTCGACTATGACCCCGAAGAGGTCAAGCGTTCATTCTCCATCTCGACGACCATCGCACCGATCGACTGGAAGGGCGCCCGCATCAACGTGCTCGATGCCCCGTGCTACCCCGATTTTATCGGCGACGCCTTTGCAGCGATGAGCGTCTGCGAGACGGCTCTGTTTGTGGTCGACGCCGAGGCCGGCCCGCAGCCGACGACGGTTAAGCTTTGGTACGCCGCCGAGGACCTGCGTCTGGCGCGTGCGGTGTTCGTGAACCGTCTGTCGCGCTCCGAGGCCAGCTTTACGACCACAATGGACCTGCTGCAGGAGCGCTTTGGCACGCGCCTGGGCGCCGTGACCCTTCCCTGGGGCGAGGGCGAGGACTTTGACGGCATTATCGACCTGGTGCGCATGAAGGCGCGCCATTGCAACGGCACCGAAGCCGTTGAGTCGGAGATTCCCGAGGAGTATCGTGCCCAGGCCGAGGAGGCCCATGACAATTTGTGCGAGCTGGTGGCCGAGGCCGACGACGAGCTGATGATGAAGTACTTGGAAGGCGAGGAGACGCTGACGCAGGAGGAGCTTGAAGGCCTGCTGTCGAAGGCGATCGCCGAGCGCATCTTTGTGCCGGTCTTTGCGGGCGATTGCATTAAGGAACAGGGCGTCAACTCGCTGATGGACGACATCGCCACGTACTTCCCGGCACCGACTGACTACGGCGAGATGCCGCTCATCGACGGCGACTCGCTCAAGATCTCGAGTGACGATGACCGCCCGGTGGCCTTTGTGTTTAAGACCCTGGCCGATCCACAGCAGGGTCGCATCAGCTTTATCAAGGTGCTGACGGGTACGCTTGAGCCGGGCCTTGAGCTGATCAATGCGCGCACGCGCAAGAGCGACCGTCTGGCTCACCTGTATGTGATGTGCGGCCGCGACATGACCGAGGTCGGCCACGCCTATGCCGGCGACATCATCGTGGCGCCCAAGCTGGCGGCCGAGACGGGCGATACGCTCTCGATTACCGGTAAGGTCGAGGCGGCGGCGTTTAAGTTCCCCAACTCGCAGTACCGCATTGCCATCGAGGCCGAGAACCGCGGTGACGAGGAGAAGCTCTACACGTTTATCGAGAAGGCGTGCAAGGCTGATCCGACCATGAGCATCGATCGTGACGAGGAGACCGGCCAGACTATCATCTCCGCCGTGGGTGAGGCGCAGGTTTCGGTCCTGCTCAACCGTTTGGAGGATCGCACCAAGGTCGTGGCCAAAAGCGTGCCAATCCGCATTCCGTATCGCGAGACTATCCGCCGCACGGCGAGCGCACAGGGCCGCCACAAGAAGCAGACTGGCGGTGCCGGTCAGTATGGCGACTGCTGGCTGCGCGTTGAGCCGCTCATCGGGCCCGACGGCACGAGCGATGGCTATGAGTTTGTGGACGAGGTCGTGGGCGGCCGCATTCCGCGCTCGCTGATCCCCGCCGTGGACAAGGGTGTCCAGGAGACCATGAAGGACGGCATCATTGCCGGCTACCCGCTTACGGGCATTCGCGTGGCTGTGTACGACGGCTCGTATCACAGCGTCGACTCCAACGAGATGGCGTTCCGCGCGGCGGCTCGCATCGGCCTGCGCAAGGCGTGCGCCGATGCCGATCCGGTGGTGCTGGAGCCCATCGAGGAAATTACGGTGACTATCCCCGAGAGCTACGCCGGCGCCGTGATGGGCGACATCTCGGCATCGCGCGGTCGCGTGACGGGCATGGAGACCGATGAGCGCGGCGACACCGTGGTCATCGCCCAGGCGCCGCTGGCCGAGCTGACGGATTATTCGACGCGTCTGCGCTCTATTACGCGCGGCACGGGCGACTTTACCATGAAGCCCGCCGGCTACGAGCAGGTGCCTTATGACGTTCAGGCCAAGCTGGTCGAGCGCTATGAGGAGGGCCGCGCCAAGTAGCGTGGGGCTTTGCCTGCAACATACATGCTGATGCAAGAGCCGCTCTGGGCAATCCAGAGCGGCTCTTTTTGATCCCTGGGGGACGGAGGAAAACGGATCATGTTAGGTTTTGGGGCAGCTTGATCGGCCCTAGTCTCCCGAGGCCTGGTTGCGGCCGGTGGTGTAGTCGATCTGCACATGCGGCTGCAGGTTGTAGCAATATACGTGGAAGCAGAGGGTCTTGCCGTGGTCCTCGACCGATTGCGCCTCAAGGCGCACGCCGCGGCAGACAAGTTCCTCTTCGTTATACATAGGCGTGACGCGATAGAGCACGTGGTTGCCCGTGTCGCGGATGTAGCCGAGAATCTGCTCCTCAAACGGCAGCATGCCTGTCTCGTTGAGATAGCGCGTGCCGGTGAGGAGATTTTTGCGGTTGGCGTTTTCGCCGCAAAGCGACCAGGCGATGAGATGGCAGCGGTTGTAGAGACTCTGGCCCGGAATAAAGTCGTAGCGCTGCTGGCGCCATCCAGCGGGATGGATACGCGAGATATCGCCGCGCTCGCCTTGACCGAGTGATTCGGGGCCCACGCAGGCGAGCGCTTTGCGGGTGCGGCCCAGGCTGTCGAGCTTGGAGAACTTCTTAAAGCAACCCTCTTCTGTAGCGCGCTCGTATTCATCGAGCGTGAATGACGGCGTGCCGAGCGGGTGCGTGCTATCGGCGCGCAGGGTAACATAGGGGTTACCCGCGTAGTCAGGAATGCTGCTGAGGTATACGCCACGGGCGCGGTCGAGGTCGGGGTTTTCGACCTCGTCGATGGGGATGGCGCTGTTTGCGGATGCGTCGTCACCGGTGTCGGTTGCGGCGGAATCGGAGCCATCGCCAGAGTCTTGGCTATTTTGAGAGTCCGAGGAGCTCGCTGTTCCCGATTCGAGCCGGGCAACCAGGTCTGCCTCGTCGTCAGTGCGGCTG
>JAXJLC010000198.1:0-13191 GCA_036297365.1 Collinsella sp. | reverse complement strand
GTACCTATACGTTCCACAATTCGTTCGTCAAGGGCTACAAGGGCGGCTATGTGCGCCTTTCGGACTTCGTTGGTGCTGCTGTCCAGGCCCCCAAGGCCCTCGAGGCAATCCAAAACCCCGACTGCGGCTGGTTCTACCGCCGCGATGCCGAGGCCTTCAAGCAGATCCCCGGCACCCCCATAGCCTACTGGCTTGGGAAAGGGGCAAACGGCTCCTTCGAGGTTGGGCAGCCTTTGGCAAAAATTGCGAAAACACGTAAAGGGATGTTTACGGGAAATAACGACTTGTTTCTTCGACAGTGGTACGAAGTCTCTGCTTCACTGATTGACATTGATTATAAGTTCTACTCCAAAGGCGGTCCCTATCGTCGTTGGTATGGTAATCGCGATTATGTCGTGCGTTGGAAGGACGATGGCAAGGAGATCAAAGCGTTTCCAGGTTCAGGTAATATTAACGAGTCTGATTACTTCAGATCATGTCTGTGCTGGTCGCTAATTACCTCGGGTGACATTAGTTTCAGGGCTCTAAATACAGATGAGTATGTCATGGGCGATGCCGGCCCAGCTTGTTATCCCAATCCAGAGATGTATTGGTATCTCCTCGGCCTGTTAAATTCGTCTGCAATTCAGCTACTTTCTAAAGCGATAAATCCGACATTGAACTGGAGCGCTGGAGTCGTTGGCTCTTTTCCAGTTGTATCATCGCGGGAATCGTCTGATGGCGTTAAATCCCTTGTTGTCAAGCAAGTCGTTGAATCTGAAGCGGATTGGGATTCGTTTGAAACCTCTTGGGATTTTAAACGTCATCCGCTGTTGTAGGTGAGCATTGTGGCTAAATCCTACAAACTTGTCGAAGAGACGAAACGAACTACAGCGGAGTGTGCTGAAAAGTGGAACGCCGATAAACGAGATGTTTCCGCCTGGTGTAGAGCTGATTTGATTTCTGGTGCGGTAAAAGAAACCTCCTTCCCGTTCAGGTGGATCATCCCCTGTGATGCGAAGCGTCCCATAGATGCATGCATCATAAGGGAGCTGCTGTGGCAGATAATCGAGCTTGAAAACGAGCGTATTTCCGAAATCGACGTTTCTGCTTGGGGTATTCCGGCAGTCGATATCGCTGGGTGTATTCAATCGTTGAAAGACGCCGATTATTTGGCGTTTTCACAAGAAGGTGTTGGCTTACAAATAACGAAAAAGGGCCTTGCTTTGATTGGCCGCGGTCAGAATGACAAGGCTATAAATGAGACGCCTACGGCACTGAAGTGGACTGCCGATGCCGTGGGTATTATTGCCGGAAGTGCAATAAATCAAATTATCCAAAGATAAGCTGCTTCCGCAAGGACGCTGTAGTTTCGAAAGGTAATAACCATGTCTGATTGTTGTATTTATGAACCTCAAAATTACGACCTACAGGCGGTCGATCGTTTTTTCCGTGGTGAGACCAGAGAAATATGCATTGAGCTGAAGTGCGTTGAGCAGGAAAAGTCAGAGGACTTTGCGATAACGGATGCGGTTTTGCAGCTCGATTTAATAATGTGTGGGGAGCCGCACATGTGCAACGTTTCTGCTCATGGTACCCCTTATTTTGATCCGTCTGGTTTAGCAACGCTTTCATTTTTGATTACCGAGAAGACAGTCGGTTCGCAAGATTACCATGCGATTTGTCGCTGTGGGGCCGCTCACCATCTGTTGGGGGGCTCTCGATTGCTCCTTGTAATTTCGGAAGGGAGCGAATCTCGAGAATGCGCATTTGAGTTTAGTCCAGCATCGGGAGTGTTTGGCAAATACGTGTGGCATGAAGTCGATTTGCAAGCTTCCATTGGATAGGCGAGCGATTTCATATCGCGCAACTAAGACGAATCAGCTGCTTTCGAGCGAGAGATGCACCGGCATCGCGCGGTGCATGGGGCTGAGCTTCGAGCCTGATTCCTTCACGGCGACCGATTAATTGAAAGACCATGGGAAACGGAAGGCGGCACAATGACAACGCTTTTGGCCGATAAATACGAGGCTCGCAAGGCCGAGGTCAATGCTCGCTTTGAGCAGCTTCGCGCTAACGAGGAAGAGCTCAACCGAATCTTTGCCAAGATCTACAACATGGAGGGGGAGGTGCCCATCGAGGTCGAGGATAAGTACGTTTCGGTGGCGCGCATCTTTGATACCGCCGATGAGATCCCCGAGAGCTATAAGGGCAACAAATACGTGCGCACTAAGCGCGATGAGATCACCTCGCTCCTAAGCTATGCCGTGGGCTGCATGTTTGGCCGCTATTCGCTGGATGTGGATGGCCTGGTCCTGGCCGATCAGGGCACCACGGTCGACGACTATCTGGCCAAGATGCCCGATCCCGCCCATGTGACCTTTATGCCCGATGCCGACAACGTGCTGCCCATCACCGACGACGAGTACTTTGACGACGACATCGTGCGTTACTTTATCGACTTTGTGCGCACCGTGTACGGCGAGGAGACACTCGAACAGAACCTGGCCTTTATTGCCGAGGCGCTCGGCGGCAAGGGCACCTCGCGCGAGGTCATACGCACCTACTTTTTGAAGGACTTCTTTAGGGACCACTGCCAGACCTATAAGAAGCGCCCCATCTACTGGCTGTTCGACAGCGGCAAGAAGAACGGCTTCAAGTGCCTTGTTTACATGCATCGCTACCAGCCTGACCTGTTGGCTCGCATCCGCACCGACTATGTGCATGAGCAGCAGGAGCGCTACCGTGCCCAGATCGGGTATGCCAACGATGCCCTTGTCAGTGCCGAGCGCGGCGAGCGCGTGCGCTTGGATAAGCGCATCAAAAAGCTCAACGACCAGCTCAAAGAGACCATTGCCTACGAGGAGAAACTGCACCACTTGGCAGACCAGATGATTAAGATCGACCTGGATGACGGCGTCAAGGTCAACTACGCCAAGTTTCAGGATGTGCTGGCGAAGATTAAGTAACTGCAGATACGGTAAGGATATTCATGCCCAAGATCGATGTAGAAGAACAGCTCAAGCTGCGATTTTTGCAGCCGTTGTCCTCATGCGCGCCGCGCCGTGTGGTGGTTTGGCACGATGCGGACGGCGAGTTTGCTCCTGAGTTTGAGCGATTGGCTGCCGAGGGTTTCGACGGCGTAGGGGCCGATGCCGGCGTAATGCCTGCTCACGGTGACTTTGAGCGCCCGGTGCGCTTTGTTGAGGCCTGCGAGGGCCGTATGTTTGCCGTCAAGAAGCTCATCAACCGCGATGACCTTGCGAGCGATATCTTGCTGTATCGCCGTTGCCCGCGCGGCAGGCTTGAGGGTGATTGGCTTGCCGATGTTGAGCTGTATGCCGATCAGTTCCAGGCTGACTATCTTTCACTTTTGGCCGATCAGCTGGGCATCGAGAATATCGACGCCGTGCGCGAGAGCCTGCGCGAGCACAAGACGTTCTTTGATGCCAAGACCCGCTGTGCTAAGTTTGCCGCGTGTGTTCCGCATGTCTCGGGCGCATCCGATATCGAGCTTGGAATCCTTACGATTATCTTTGGCGGCAAGGAGCCGGGCGACGCGCGGCCCGCGTTTGTGCTGCGCGGCTGCATGACCACACTGCTGCACGAGGGCCCCGAGGCGCTGGCCGCGCTGGTGGATAAGTACAGCGTGCGCGATGTTCTCTCTGCCTTTATGCTGCGCTGCTATGGGTTTGATGGACCGCTGTACGAGCGTGACTCGCTGCTTATGTTTGCATCCCATGTGTTCCTTACGGCGGCATCAACTGCGCTTCCCGAGGGAGCGCTCAAGGGGCTCGAAAGCTATGTGGCTCCCGCCTACGGCCCCTATTGCCTTGAGGCGGTGCGTACGTGGGACCAGGCCGCCGATACCCAGGCGTCGAGCGAGGACCTATTTGAGATCTGCCGTTTGGTAGAGGATGCCCGTGGGCTCTTTGCGCGGTTCGAGACCCTGCCAATCGATGCGTTGGCCTCGCTTGACGTGTTCCCGTGCGTCAACGAGGCTGTACTCTCGCAGTTGTTCAGCTCGTTTGCCCAGGGTGCGGACCGTGTTGAGGATGCGCGCGCATTTGCTGCGCGCCGTTGTGACCTAAGCTGGTACCGTCGCGTTGAGAGCTACTTTGACCTGCTTGCTGCTGTGGCCCATATGTGCTCTTTTAGGCAGACGCACGCGGGCGGGTTCCATCTGGCACAACCCCAGCAGGTGTGGGATGCCTACACGTCCGATTGGTATGCCATGGACGTTGCCTATCGCCATATGTGCACCGCGTATCTGCGGACGCGCTCCGTTGAGTGCGATGTGCTCGAGGAGCCCACCCGCGCTGTGGCGGACTGGGCGGAGAATCTCTACAGCAACTGGTTCTTGGCGGATGCCAATGCCTGCTGGGCAGCCGCTGCGCAAGGGGAGTGGACCGATTGCGGCTACATCGATGGCCCTGCACGGCAGGATGAGTTCTACTGGCATGTGCTGCCCACCTTTGTGGGCTCTGCCAAAACGACGGTCGTTATCGTGAGCGACGCGTTGCGCTATGAGGTGGCCCGCGACGTTGCGGCGCTGCTCGAGCGCGAGCGCGGAGGCAACGTCAAGGTCTCTAGCATGCAGGCGGTCTTTCCCTCCATTACTGAGGTGGGCATGCCCGCGCTGCTGCCACACCAAGCGCTTGAGCTTGCAGCGGATGGCTCGTTTGTGTTGGCTGACGGCATGCCCACTGCCACGACTCCGCAGCGCGAGGCCGTGCTTGCCCACGTTGAGCCCACGGCCCGCGCTTTACGCTCGAGCACATACCTCAACATGACGGGAACCGAACGCAAGACGCTGCTCAAGGACTCAAAACTCGTCTACCTCTATCACAACAAGATCGATGCCACGGGCGAGAAGGCCGCTACGCAGGACGACGTCTTCGGTGCCTGTGCGGACGCCGTGGAGGAACTTGCCGCATTGGCGCGTCGCGTGTGCACCGACGCCCCGGGCGCGCGTGTTGTTATAACGGCGGACCACGGCTTTATCTACACGCGTCGGGAGCTCAGCGAGTGCCAGATGCTCGGCAAGCCGGACCTTCCCGTCCTTGACGCTCCCGTCATGTGCGGCAAGCGTCATCTGGTGGTGCCCAACGAGGCCGTGGGCGAGCTTTCGGACGAGGTACGCGGGGTGTTTGTTAATGTTGATGTGGGACGTTTGGGCGCCGGTTTTGAGGGGTTTGCCCCGCGCGAGAATGTGCACTTCAAGCGTCCCGGCGGCACTAACAACTACGTCCACGGCGGCATGAGCCTGCAGGAGCTCTGCGTGCCCGTTATCGGTTTTTGGCGTGCGCGCTCGGGTTCCAAGGACTTTGTCGACACGCGCGCGGCGACGCTGCGCGTACTAAGTGAGGGACGCCGAGTGACCAACTCGCTCTTCTCGGTCAACTTGATCCAGGAAGAACCCGCCCAAGGCAAGGTTTTGCCGTGCGAGTACGAGCTGGTGTTTACCGATGCAAGTGGCAACGAGGTGAGCGATACGGTCAAGGCGCATGCTAACAAGACTTCTGTTAACTCGCAGGAGCGCGTGGTGCATGCCAAGTTTGCGTTGCATGCAGCGGATGGATTCTCGGCCAAGGGTCCGTACTATCTGGTCTGCCGCGAGCGCGAGACGGGCAAGATCGTTTGGCGCGAGACGTACACCATCGCTGTTTCGTTTGCACCTGTTGCTGATTTTGGTTTTTAGGAGTGTGCCCTATGTTTGATAGCCATAACGACGATCTGTGGGAAGTTCCCTCGATTGATGCGGATGCGCCTGTGGAGGATGT
This sequence comes from Collinsella sp., assembly GCA_036297365.1. GTDB lineage: Bacteria > Actinomycetota > Coriobacteriia > Coriobacteriales > Coriobacteriaceae > Collinsella. The sequence goes on along the minus strand of JAXJLC010000198.1, from coordinate 7,429 downwards.
GACGCCTGTGGGGGCCCCGGCGGCTGAGGCTGCTGCGCCTGCCCCGGAGCCGGTCGCTGCTGCGCCCGCTGAGGCTGCGGTAGCCGTCGAGGACGAGTCCTCGACCGATGGCTATGACCAGGCTGTGGCCGAGGCCCCCGAGGACGACGGTTACGACATGGATGGGCTTGACGGCAAGCTGCTCGAGCACTTTGCTGGCAAGATCGTGCGCAAGGACCTGACGGCCCTTATGAAGCGCGGCGCCAACGTGCCCACCTTTGTGCTGGAGTACCTGCTGGGCATGTACTGCTCAACTGACGACGAGGATGCCGTGGCAGAGGGCCTGGACCGCATTCGCAGGATCCTCACCGATAACTACGTGCGACCCGACGAGTCCGAGCGCATTAAGTCCAAAATTCGCGAGCTGGGCCGCTTTACCATCATCGACAAGGTGACGGCCAAGCTCGATGAGTACAAAGATATCTACGTGGCGTCGTTTGCCAACCTGACCATCGAGCCGTTTGTGATGCCGGCCGAGTACGTGCGCGACTATTCCAAGATTCTGCAGGGCGGCATTTGGTGCATCATGAGCATCGAGTATCGTCACCCCTTGGATGAGGAAGACGAGTTTGGCATGGAGGTCTTTGGTGACGATGCGCCGCGCCGCTCCAAGGCCAAGCGCAAAAAGCGCGGACCCGAGGACTCTCCGTTTAGTGTGGCGTCGCTTACGCCCATCCAGATGCCCAACCTGGACCTGGATGCTATGGTCGACGAGCGCCAGTACTTTACGCGCGACGAGTGGCTCAACATGCTGTTGCGCTCCGCTGGCTATGAGCCCAGCGAGCTTTCCGAGAAAGAGCGCATGCACTTTATCGAGCGTATGGTGCCGCTGATCGAGCGCAACTATAACCTGTGCGAGTTGGGTCCCCGCGGTACCGGCAAGAGCCATATCTATAAAGAGGTCTCGCCCTACGCCATTTTGCTTTCTGGCGGCCAGACCACCACGGCCAACCTTTTCGGCCGCATGAACTCCATGCGCGCCGACCGCGTGGGCTTGGTGGGCCACTGGGATTGCGTGACGTTCGACGAGGTCGCCGGCATGCGCTTTAAGGACACCAATGCCGTGCAGATCATGAAGGACTACATGGCGAGCGGCAGCTATGCGCGCGGCCGCGACCAGATTAACGCCGATGCCTCCATGGTCTTTGAGGGCAACATCAACGACACCGTGCAAAACGTCCTTAAGACCACACACCTGTTTGATCCGTTCCCGCCGGAGTTTAACAACGATTCGGCCTTCTTTGACCGTATCCACTATTACCTGCCGGGCTGGGAGATTCCCAAGATGCGTTCGAGCTTGCTGACCGGGCATTACGGCCTGATCACCGACTGCCTGTCGGAATTTTGCAAAGAGATGCGCCGCAAGGACTTTACGCACCATATCGACCGGTATTTCCGCTTTAACAGCGACTTTAACAAGCGTGACGAGATCGCCGTGCGCAAGACCTTTAGCGGTCTGGCCAAGCTGCTGTTCCCCGACGAGGCCATGGATAAGGACGACGTGCGCTGGCTGCTGGACTACGCCATCGAGGGCCGTCGCCGCGTAAAGGAGCAGCTCAAGATTATGGCGGGCGTCGAGTTTATCGACGTTAACCTGGGCTATATGGATGCCGACAACCCGCAGGACGTGCACGTGGTGCGCGTGCCCGAGCAGAGCGAGGACACGCTGATTCCCGACGGGCCGCTGCTGTCCGGCCACGTGTTTGGCGTGGGCAGGTCGCAGGGCGGCGAGGTTGCCGTGTACAAGCTGGAGAATAAGGCGGTTGCCGGCGAGTGCAAGTTTAAGCACGAGGGCGTGGCCTTTAACAAGCCGGTGCGCGATACGCTGGAGGCCGCGTTCGACAACTTTGTGAACCTGGCGAACCGCGTGGCGCCGGGCATGCACATTGGCTCCAAGGATTACCTGCTGTTCTACAACGACCTGCAGAGCAAGGGTCTGTCCGAAGAAGTTTCGCTCGCCGAGTTTGTGGGCCTGTGTTCCGCGGCGTGCAACCGCCCGGTGATGCCCGCGCTGGCGATTCCGGGCATCTTGCGCATGTCGGGCTCTATGGACGAGATCCGCGGGCTCGAGGACATTATGCGTGTGGCCAAAAACGCCGGCGCCAAGCGCGTGATTTTGCCGCTGAGTGCCATTGCGGGCCTGCAGAGTGTTTCTTCCGAGATTATTTCGGGGTTGAGCCCGGTGTTCTACATGGATGGCGATCCCGTCGACGCCGCGAAGAAGGCACTGGACCTGTAGAAGTGCGGGCGAGCGGGTTTGCGTACGCGTGGGCCCGCGGGCGTGTTGGCGTGTTCGAGTAGGGAGGCCTTGCCATGGCGGACGAGCGTTCTGTTGGCGAGTTGCTCGACGATCTGTTTGGCTTTGAATCGGTAGCCAAGCGCCAGGCGGCGCTTGAGCAGTACGATCGCGGGGAGTTGGCGCGCAAGGCGCGCTCCCGCGAGCTGTTGGGTGTGCTTAGGGGCGTCGAGGCTGCTGAGCACGCTGCGCGCGAGTCTGCCGTGCGGGCTGTTGACGGGTATGTTCGCCGTGTCGAGGGCGCGGCCCTTGCGCGCGCTCGCAAGCAGGCGGGTGTTGTGGGCTCGCTGCAGATGGAGCGCCGCTATGCTGCCTTTTTGCGCATGGAGGACAAGGCCGAGTTGCTGACGCGACTGGAGCAGACGCTTGCGTTTATCGAGGTAAAGCTGCGGGCCAATACTGCGGCCAGGGTTCGCGCGGCGTACGATGCCGCGGGGGCTATGGTGCTGCAGGACGTGGCGCGTCTGAGTGACGTGCGTGTTGTGGACGCCGTGCCCCTAGGTGCCGATCTGTTGTGTACGCAGCTGGAGCAGTTGCGTTGTGCCGCCGATGCGACGGACCTTGCGGGCATGATCACAGCGACGTTTGAGTCCGAGTTGAGTGCGACAGGGTCGCAGCGCGCTGACGGGTTTACGGGCGATTTGGCTGGCGATGTTGCTAGTGACGTGGCGTTGGGGCGTGAACTTACCAACGTGCGCGGCGCTGCGCAGCGAGCGCGCTTGGCGGCGCAGGCGTATCGGGCCGAGCGCGCCGCCCGCGTTGCAGGGAGCACGGTGGAGCCTTCGGGGCTGCCGAAGCCTGCGTGCGTTGCGTGCGAGACGGCGTGCGATGCCGGTTTGCTTTCCGAGCTGCTCGTTCAGGTTAAGATGTCGTTTGAGACCTACCGTCGTGTTGTTGCCGACGGCGGGTTGTTCTGTGCGTTTGGCTCCGGCTCACCGCATGGGATTTGCCGGGGCTCGAGCTATTTAGACTATGATTCTCGGCTTGACGAAGACGTGCTGGTGGGTGAGTACGACGGCGCTACCAGGCATGATGTTCGGCGTGAGGTCGCGATTCCCGAGCTTGTGGATGAGGCTTCGACTGATGGCGGCGACTCGCTCGAGGTTGCCGTGGCACGCATGCGCGAGTTCAATGAGCGTCGCTACGATGGTGTGCTGAATGAGGACCCTGCGCGCCATGTGAATGCGTTTTGGTATGGACTCAAAAAACTCGGTCAGTATTGCGAGGCCGCCGTGCGTGTGGGCGAGCGTGCTTGGGATTGCTTTATCTATAAGGTGCAGTTCGCCTACGATGAGCCCGTGGGGCGTTTGGCTGCGCAGATGGACGACAAGCAGGTTGCGGCTTTTGTTGCCGCCGTGGATGAGCTCGGCACTGACGAGTAGGGGGCCTGGTTTGGCGGGAGGTTTCACCATGAAGGTCGAAGTTGATGTAGACCAGCTGCGCGAGAGTCTGCTCGACCGTGCGGGGAGTGCGGCAGGCGTGGGCTTTCCGGCCGCCATGCTCGACGTAGTGGATATCGAGGACGAGTCGCCCCAAGAGCTCCTAGCCCAAGCCGAACGCGAAGGCCTCGACCTCCGAGACCTTGCCGTCGACGACGACTGCGGAGCGTCTGACGACTGGTGACCCCGGGTCAGTTCATCCTTTTCTTCCTGAGATATAAGAGAAATCCCTTTTTGAACGTCCTTCGGGTTCCAAAAAATAGCCGATCAGTCTTTGTATCTTCCTTGCTGTCAAACTTGATAGCCGTTAGCTCGATCGTACAGATGTAGTCAGCAACTTGGAATAGCCGGTAGGCTCGTGGTGTGGCTTCTCGGTATACGATGACATCCCTTGCTAGAACGTACTCAAGCGCAGAATGAATGACCTCCGTTACAATCGGTTGGCCGTTGTCGTAGTAAATCTTAACGGTGTCGTATCGCTGGAAGACTTTCAGATGGTCGAAAAGCTCAACTGTGAGGTCTCGCCTCATTCTCTCCGCGAGACCGTTTTGATTGCCGGCGAATTCGCTCATTCGGTATTGCAGACAGAGATAGCGTATGGGGAGATGCTGAATGAACGCGCGAAATGCGCTCAACATGTGCCTTCGCTGCTCCTTGGGAAGATCTTTGTAGTCGCCGTTTCCATTCAGTAGGGGTCCTGCATGAAAAGGCGTATTGGGAAGCGAGGACTGCGACAGGGCGCGCTCGTAGCGGTCAATGCGTTCAACGATTGCATCGTTTTGATCGTGAAAAACGAGGGTGACGAGGTAGTAGTTGGAGACGCCTCCGAGGTCGCCAGATTCGTCAACAAAGACGGAGAGTTCGCTCATGATGGGCCTCCATTTTTGCAAAAAAATGCCGGGGGTAAGACCCCGGCTCTTGGAGGCCCCTCTTTTGGAGGGAACCGTATTCTTTATACCATGAGATAAGGGGTGCTTTCAAGTAATATTATAATAAGCAAACATATGTTCGTCAAACTACCTGCGAAAAGTCCTTAGCCGTCCAGAGGTGGGTAGAGCGGCTCGTAAATTGCTGGCGCAATGGTCCGGCGTTTTCCCGAGAAGTATTTAGTCTTGACTCGCATAAAAAATGCCGGGGGACATCCCCCGGCTCTTGGAGGTCCCTTTATTCGAGGGTACCGATTTCTTTATAGCATGAGATCGGACGGCTTTCAAATGGCGCCATGTGGATGGGATGGGATGGCGCGCCTGATAAAGCCCTCAATGAATGGCATCTAACTAGCGTTCGTGATATAAAGAAATCGGTCATCTCAAAAGAGAGGGCTTCCAAGTGCCGGGGACGTTTTCCCCGGCTTTTTTCATTTCGGTGTCAATTCAAATGTTTTTCAACCCATCCCCTCAATAACTTGCGGTGAAATAGGGACTGAAATGGCTGTTCAGAAGCCTATTCAATCCCTATTTCACCGCAACTTATGGGTGGGGATGGCTACGATGCCAGTGCGGCGATGACGGCTTCGTCGCCGGCGTATATGAGGGTGTTGCCGTCTGGGATGATCGTTTGGCCGTCGCGCTTGAGCATCACCACAATAAACGGATGCTTGCCTTGCGGCACATCGCGCAGGCGCTGGCCGGCCAGGCGACCGTGGGGCGTCACGGTGACCTCGCGCAGCGTAACCTCGGCACGCTCTTCGAACGTTGGGGCGGCCATCACCAGCAGATCGCCTTCCTGGATCACGGTATCGCCGTTGGGCAGCACTGGGTGCGCGCCGTCGCGAAGCACCAGGACCACGAGCATGTCCGTGGCGCTGCCGATGTCCGCGAGTGAGCGTTCGGCAAACGGATGTCCAGCGCCCACCTTGAGCTTTACAAACGACATGCCGTCCTCGTCGCGGTAGTCGTTAAAGGTGCGGCGCACGTCGCCGGTCGCATCGATCATATCGAGCTTCTTCGCTACCGCCGGCAGCAGCGAGCCCTGCACCACAATGCTCGACACGGCAATCACAAACACCAGGTCAAACAGGTCGTGACCGCCAGGAACGCCGGCCACCACGGCAAAGAGACTAAAGACGACCGAAGCTGCTCCGCGCAGGCCCGCCCAGCTTACGAGCGCAACCTGGCGAGGGTTCGTCCTAAACGGCGCCAGCAGCATGCCCACGGCGATGGGGCGGCTCACGAAGAGCATAAACGCCATGAGCGCCAGGCCCGGTAGCAGCATTTGCGGCAGGCGTGCGGGTGTAACGAGCAGGCCCAGCAAAAAGAAGATGGTCATCTCGGCCATCTCGGTGAGAGTGTCAAAGAAGTGCGCCATCTCGACCTTGCCGGTGATGTCGCTGGCACCCAGCACAATGCCGGCCAGGTATACAGCCAAAAAGCCGTTGCCGCCCAGGTAGCTCGGCAGCGCGTAGGCGACGATGGCCACGGCGAACAAAAAGATGGTCTGCGCGTCCTTGGCCGTTGCGTGCGCGCGTTCAATCAGGCGGCCCGCCGCCCAGCCGATGGCAAGGCCCAGGCCCACGCCCAGGATAATCTGCTTGGCCAGCAGTGCGGGAATGTTGATGTCGCCGCCGGCCGCGAGTGTAGCGAGCACAGCGGTGAGCATGTAGGCGACGGGGTCGTTGGAGCCCGATTCGACCTCGAGCAGCGAGTCGGTGCCGCCCCTCAGCGAAAGGCTGTGCTCGCGCAGAACGCTAAAGACGCTGGCCGCGTCGGTGGACGCCACGACCGATCCCAGCAGCAGGCCGCCGATCCAGTCGAACCCCAGCGCGAAGTGGGCGAACACGCCGGTGATGCCGGCAGTGATGACGACGCCGAGCGTGCTCAGCAGCACCGCCGGCGCAGCGACGGGCTTGGCGCGGTCGATATTGGTGTTAAAGCCGCCGTAGAACATGATGAACAGCAGCGCCGTGCTGCAGACGGCTTCGGTGAGTGCGTAGTCGCTAAAGTCGATATGCGTCGGGCCGTTGACGCCCAACAACATGCCCAGCGCGATAAAGATGAGCAGGGTGGGGAAGGGGAGTTTTTTGCCGACGGGTTTGATGGTCAGGCACAAAATGATGACGAGGCCGATAAAGAGAAGGATCTGGTTCATGGATGGTGTCCGCTCCTGGGTGGTTGGCGTGGCACGGTCAGTTGTCTGCGGTTATTTGTACCCAAAGATGGTGGGTTTATGGGGTTGGATTGCGGGCGTGCGCGATATCGTCATAGACGGCTGCCGTCTTTGCCTCTGCTCGGAAACCCTTTCCAGCTTTATTGCAACGGAGTACAATGAGTAACATTTAAGTTCAACTTGAAGTTTTAGTTGCGGCGTCGGGCTTCGGCCGCAATGCAAGGAGAGGCGTACCATGGCGATCTATGTGACATCTGATGCTCACGGGCACGTGCGTGCGCTTGACGAGGCCCTGTCTAAGATCTCGTTGACGTCCGACGACACGCTGTACGTGCTGGGCGACATGATCGATCGTGGGCCCGATCCGGTCGGCGTTATTAAGCTCGTACGCTCGCTGCCCAACGCCCGCGTGCTCAAGGGTAATCACGAGCAGATCATGCTCGATGCCATCATTGGTCAGGATCCGCTCGATGCCGAGACCTGGGATATCAACGGTGGCTGGACGACGCGCGAGCAGCTCAACGACATGGAATTTGAGGCATACGAGGAG
>JAXJLC010000197.1:0-2472 GCA_036297365.1 Collinsella sp. | reverse complement strand
GGGTCGTTAGCTCAGTTGGTAGAGCAGGGGACTCTTAATCCCAAGGTCCAGGGTTCGACCCCCTGACGGCCCACCACACGATATCTCCTCTAAAGTCCGCCACAACGGACTTTAGCTTTGGGTCGTTAGCTCAGTTGGTAGAGCAGGGGACTCTTAATCCCAAGGTCCAGGGTTCGACCCCCTGACGGCCCACCCAAAGCATGTTAAAGCGACTGGCTTAGACTGGTCGCTTTTTTGTTGACCTTGCATGGGGTCGAACCCGAAAGGGCGCGTAGCTGAGAAATCTGCACCGTGATTCCCTTAGGGAAAACACGGCTAAAGCCCCGTAGGCGTGTTCTCCTTAGAGGAATCATGCTCACAGGGCTCGATGCATGTTGAAAAGTTGTGATCAAACTCAAAGTGAGAATCGATTTAGTCTGCTCGATAGTGCGATCCGAGACTTTCGGTTCGCTTACGCATGGCTTTGACCATTTCCTGTGCTAGTTGAATCTGCGATTGCAGGCGGGCGAGGGCTGCGACTTCGCTGTCCTGGGCTTTCTGTGTGCTCAAGGTCGCTGCCTCCGTTTTCAAGCCTTCAAGCTCGTGTAGTGCCTCGGATAGGCCTGTTTCGGTCCTGTTGATCATGCAATAGGTGCTCATCGTGTGCCTAAGGCTGTGTGTCAGGCGTTCGGCATCTGTTTTGGCAATGCCGTACTGGGGGAGGGCGATATCCACCTTCAGGGCTGTCTCAGGCTCTTTCTGCGCTGCAAGGGCTGCCGATGCGCCTGCGATGCGCCCGAATACGATGCCATTGGCGCTCGACAGACCTCCGATGCGGTCAGCGCCGTGCATGCCGCCTGTCGCCTCGCCGCAAGCGTAGAGGCCCTCAACGCCCGTGTGCGCGGTCTTATCGATCTTGATGCCGCCGTTGGCAGCGTGGGCATACATCGCAACGCGCATCTCGTCAGTCGGGTTGATGCCGTGCTCGTCTTGCAGCCAGGTGGCAAAGGTCTGCACAAACTCTGGGACATCCTCGCGGGGGAAGTCGTAGCGGAGCGCCAGGCCTTCGGCGCCTGCCTGATCGATGGCAAGATCGATAGCGCGGGAGGCCAAGCGTGACGTGAAAGGACCATATCCAGAGCGCTGCTCGAGCAGGTCGTCCAGCTTGTCGTCGGCAATATCTGCCGGCTGGTCTACATGTACGTAGCGCCAGGTTTTTTCGTTGAAGACCAAGTTACGCTTGGGCTCGATGAAGCCGGGCATCATCTGCATGAACTCTATATTAGTAACTGTTGCGCCATGCGCCAGCGCGATGGCCTGCGAGGAGCTGAGCACATCAGCCGACGTAAGGCTGCGCTCGAACAGGCCGCCTGTGCCACCGGCTGCGATGATCGTGGCCTTGGCAGCAAAGGGCACGATTCGATTTTCGGTGAGGTCGTAGAGCACGGTTCCGGTTATTCTGCCGTTCGTGTCCTCAACAAGGTCGATAAGCTCATGGCGGGGGAGCAGGCGAATGCCGAGCGACTCGATCCGGGTCGTCAGAGCGTCCTCAAGGGGCTTGCGGGTGAGGCCGCGCCACATGCGCGTCTTGTGGTCAAAGCAGGGGATAAATTGCTTTTGCTGAGCACTCTCGGCGCTTTGCGGACGCTGGAGCTCAACGCCCAGGTCTTGCTCGAGCCAGTCAATCGCTTGGGGAATGCCGTGGACGAACGCTTGGACGAGTTCGGGGTCGGCAACGCCGCCGCCGACGGCCAGGATGGTGTCGATGAGGTCCTGCTCGTCGTCTTCGTTAACGGGTCCGATAAGCCCTAGGCCCCAGGTTCCGGGGAAGAAGCTCGATCCACTCATAGTCTTGCCGGCGCTTGCCACAGTGACGGTTGCACCCGTGCGTGCCGCTTCGATGGCGGCGCAAAGGCCCGCAATGCCAGATCCAATTACCAGTACATCAGTCGATTCCATCGGATTCCTTTCTCGTCCGGCGCATTGTCGCACGGGTGATCGGCAATGGGGCCGCAAAGACTCGGCAAATCGGTAAAGGGCAAATATGGCAGGTGGGCGTCATGGACGCTCTGACGCTCCGTCTCATCACATCTCGTATTTCGCCCCAACTGATATATCGGCATTAGCTACCCTGCGACAGCGTAAACAAAAAGAGCCGCTACCCGGGTGGATAGCGGCTCTAAAGCTCAACTGTATGAGCATCGCGCGGGCGCGATTAGGCCTTGAGGGCCTCCTCGACGGCGACAGCGCAGGCGACGGTGGCACCGACCATGGGGTTGTTGCCCATGCCGATGAGACCCATCATGTCGACGTGCGCAGGCACGGAGGAAGAACCGGCGAACTGGGCGTCGGAGTGCATGCGGCCCATGGTATCAGTCATGCCGTAGGAAGCGGGACCGGCCGCCATGTTGTCCGGGTGCAGGGTACGGCCCGTGCCGCCGCCGGAAGCCACGGAGAAGTACTTCTTGCCCTTCTCATTGCATTCCTTCTTAT
>JAXJLC010000196.1:0-3275 GCA_036297365.1 Collinsella sp. | reverse complement strand
GAGCGAGGTCGACTTGCCCCGTTTGCGCACCATTGCCGCCAAGTCAGAAATGAGCCTAGCGCGCATCGACCGGTCAAAGTTGTTCTATCTCAATTTTGATCGTAGCCTGCTGGACCAGGACGAGATTGACATGCTGCTTGCCATCGAGTGCCGTCTCAACCGCCTCTCCGGCATCCTCGAGCGCATCGGGGCCGGATTGGCCCCTGCGGCATCCTCGCCGAGCCTTGAGGGCTGCGCGCTCTTTGATGCGTGGCATATCGCCAAGACGACCAACGATGTTCCCCGACTGCTCGATACGGCCTCGAGCGATAACCCGTGGGGCAAACCGGGTACGGTGGCTTGCCAGCCGGGCGGTGAGTGGGATGTGCGTACCCGTTTTGCGCGAATCGTTGAGGCGCTCAACGTGGTCACGCGGCTCGACTATACCTATCGAGTAAACGTTGCCGAGGGGATTATGCTCGTTCGGTTTGGGCAGTCTGTCGTTGATGCCATGCCGCAACGTGAATACGACGCTCAAGATGACGCCTGGCGCGAGCTGGACAAAGACACGCGCGCGATCTGGGCCGCGGAGCACGATGCACGTGTGGCACTCACGCTTGCGGCAGCGTGTTTTGCCGCGGGCACCTGCATCACGCGCTGCTATGTGCAGATTGCTGCTACCGACAGTGAGCAGGGCGAGCGCGTTGTCGCAACGTATTTCTTTGGGCGCGCGGCCTATCTGGCCGATTGCGTGCCTGTCGCCAAGGATCTTGAGAGCATGGACATGGACGATATGCCGTGCAAGTGTGTGCTTGAGGCGTATGAGTCAACCGCTCCGGAGACGATTGAGCCTGCGGAGGTTCATGCTCGTCCGCGTGATGACCATCGCACGCTGCCGCCGGCGCTGCGCGATCTGCTGCTTGCCGATACGGCTGATGAGTTGGAGGTCATGGAAGAGGACGACGACCCATACGTGGCCCGTGTTGTTGAATTGCGCGAGCAGGCAAAAGTCGACCGTACAGGTGCCTTTGAAGGCTTTTCCCGTCTTGTCGAGGAGTTAGAGGCTAAGTGCGCCGTCGCCGAGCTTTTGGCGACAGGTCCGGTTCAAACGCAGTTTTGTGACAACCAGCTGGTGCGCATGGTGCTACCGGTGTTGGAAGAAGATCGCTCTGTGCGAATCCTCCGTGCGCCCGATGCGCTGTACTTTGCCCAGCACGAGATCTGCAGCTTTTACGCCGAGCAAGAGGACTTTGAACGAGCGCTGCCCGAGGTGCGCCATCTTTACGATCTGGCGCGCTCGTCCATGCAATCGCACTTTGCGCTCATCAACGTGCTTGCGCGTCTGGAGCGCTTTGACGAGATTATCGAGGTGGCGCGCCACGGCCTACGTATTGCCAGCGATCGTTCTGCAATCGGCTACCTGTTCTATCGCTTGGCGTTTGCCTATTGGAATTGCGATCAGCTCGACCTGGCGCTGGCTTGTTACCGTCTGGTGCCGCGCGGCGAGGAGTCGGGCAGCAGCGCGCTGGAAGAAATGCAGGGCCTTATGAACGAGATGGGCGTCAGCGAGCCTCCGACGTTCGAGGAAGCGGTCGAGACTATCCGCAAGGCTGGACTCGAGCTGCCGCCAGTGTCCGCCGTGACGAATCAGCTGGCAGATGCCGCTGTTCAACTGGTCGACAACGGCTTCTTTTTCCTGGCACGCGGTTGCATCTTTCAAATGTGGCGCACCATGGGCAACGACGAGCTCGGCTCCCTCAACCGCTCGCTGGGGTAGGGGCGATATAGAGGGGCCGCACCGCGCTATTTGTATCGGCGCGGGCGGGAGGACCCGGCAGGATCGGTAAGGCATAAAGCCGCCGAGCCTGCTAAAACTGTTAAACTCTGCTAAAGTTGCTAAACTTTGTTAAAGTTGTTAAAACTAGCAGAGGAGGGCAGAATGACGAAAGCTGTTAACCCCTTTAAGCCAACGGCGGGCATGAATCCGCCTGAGCTTATCGGACGGGACACTGTTTTGGATGACTTTGCCGAGGCTCTTGAGAATGGTCCTGGTGCCCCCGATCGACTCATGCGCATCTCGGGCGTCCGAGGCACAGGTAAAACGGTGCTCCTTAATGCATTGGGTGACCTTGCACGCAAAAAAGGATTCGAGGTCGTTGACGTTGCCTCCAATGCTGGTTTTTGCAATAGAATCCTCGAGGCTCTGCAGCGAAACGTTCGTCTTGAATCAATCTCGATTTCCCCGTCGATTTTAGGGGTCAGCCTTGGCTCCATGGAGATGTCGAAGTCGGCCTCTCATCTGGGCGAGGCGATGTACGATGCTGCGAAGCGCGGTGGTCTGCTCATTACGCTCGACGAGATCCAGGATGCCTCAACTGAGGAAATGCGCGAGCTAGGCAATGAGATGCAGCTCTTGATCCGCCAAGGAGCGAATGTCGCTTTCGCTTTCGCCGGACTGCCGACATCGGTAGATGGCGTGGTGGTGGATGATACGTTGACGTTCCTTCAGCGAGCCAAACATGTTGAACTTACTCGGCTTTCCGATTTTGAAGTTGGCGGATCGTTTGAGGATACGATGAGACGAGCGGGCAAGGAGCTCGACAAAGGTGCCGCTGAGCTATTAACAAAAGCTTCGGCAGGCTATCCCTTTATGGTCCAGCTGGTCGGATATTACGCTTGGCAGGTTGCTGCGCGCAGTGGGGCGGAGAGCGTGAGCGAAGAGGCGGCTCGTAAGGGTATCCAGGCGGCTCTTGATAGCTTTAATGCTATGGTGATTGCCCCAGCGCTGCGCAGGGTGTCGGAACGGCAGTTTCAGTATCTCGCGGCGATGGCTCAATGCGAGGGCGTCGATATCGCCAACGGCGATATCGCCAAGAAGATGGGTTTGTCGGCGAACAAAGTTGGGTCATATCGCAAGCGTCTGATCGATGCGGGGTTGATTGAGCCCGCGGGCTATGGCTGTGTTTCGTTTGCAATTCCGTACATGCGCGATTATCTGTTGGAGACCGTTCGAGAGGACTAATAAAGAATGGGCTGTCCGCGCTGTCGCTGGGGCCGTCCTTGTATCTTTGTCTCAACCTGTAACATCTGGAGGGGATTACGGCCTGCAGATGTTACAGGTTGAGATGATTGACTGAGACGTTTACTGGTAAAAGAGAGGTAAAAGGGTTGATTTCCGATCTCAGCCGAACACATTAGGCGGACAGGCCGTTCCCGCAGCTAGCCGAACGCCCCCGAGGCCCCATCCGGGCCCCGGGGGCGCCGTTTTCCCAGTTGAAGGAACGGTGGAGATGTGT
>JAXJLC010000195.1:0-7170 GCA_036297365.1 Collinsella sp. | reverse complement strand
CTACAAGCAAGAGGCGGTTGAGAGCGGCCTGATGCTCGAGCTTTGGCTGACGCGCCAGGGCTATGAGGTCGCATGGGCTGCCGACCAGCGATCGAAGATTCAAAGCACGCCTGATATTGACGGCTCCGATCTGGTCATTACGCTCGGCGGCGACGGTACGTTGCTGCGCGCTGCCCGCATCCTCAACCATCGCGAGATTCCTATCCTCGGTCTTTCCTATGGTCACCTGGGCTTTTTAACTGCTGCGAGCCCCGAGGAGCGCGACATTCTGCAGGTCGTGAGCGACGCCCTTTCCGGCGAGCTGCACGTGAGCCGTCGCGCCACCATCGCCGCGGATATCGTGTCCGTGCGCGACGATGGCACGAAGGATGTCGTGCGCACGTTCGCCCTCAACGACATGGCGCTCACGCGCGGCCCCCTGTCCGATATGGTTGAGTTCGACATCACGGTGTCGGGCCACCATATCGATCGACTGCGTGGCGACGGCGTGGTCGTGTCCACGGCGACTGGTTCTACGGGGTACGCGCTCAGTGCAGGTGGCCCCATTGTGAGCCCCGACTATACGGGTATGGTCTGCGTACCCATTGCGCCGCACACCATTCAGGCCCGTGCCTTCTTGACTTCGCCGAGTGATGTCGTCGAAATCTTTATGTCCGATGATCGCCCGAGCGTTCCGGCGATCGCTATCGATGGACAGTTTATTACCTGCGACGGCACGGTCGAGAGCGTGGCCGTGCGCCGAGGCCCAGGCGATGTGCTGCTGCTCGACTACGGCCCCGAGAGTTTTTACAACTCGGTGAGCCGCGTATTCTACGGAGTCCGTCATGATCGATGAGCTGCAGGTTTCTAACATTGCACTCATTCGTGAGGCGACGCTGGTGCCGAGTGCCGGCCTGACTGTCCTGACAGGCGAGACCGGCGCCGGCAAGACCGCGCTGCTCTCGGCCCTTAAGCTTATTTTGGGCGAGCGTGCGGATTCGTCGACGGTGCGCGAGGGCGAGGCGCTGGCGAGCGTCGAGGCACGCCTGTTTGACGCCCCGCACGACACGGAGGGCTTCACGGTCCAGCGCAGCCTTTCTGCCGAGGGCCGCAGCCGCGTGAGGATTGACGGCCGCATCGCCAGCGTGCGCGAGCTTTCGGAGCGCGTCGGCGTGATGATGGATCTGTGCGGTCAGCACGAGCACCAGCGCCTCCTCGACCCGGCGCATCACGTTGCCATGGTCGATGCCTGGGCGGGGCGCTCTGCGCTCGAGGCACTCGAGCACTACCGTACTTGCTTTAAAGCCTCGCGCGCGGCTGCCAAGGAGGTCCGTCGCGTTGAGGAGGCCTCGCGTGCGCAGGGGAGTCGTGTCGAGGAGGCGCGCTTTGCCCTCGAGCGCATCGGCGAGGTCGACCCTAAGCCGGGCGAGTATGAGGAACTCGAGGAATTGCTGCCGCGCTCCGAACATGCCGAGGTACTGGTTGCCACAGCTAACGATGCCCATGCATCGCTTGCCGCCGAAGGGGGAGCGCTCGATGCCGTGAACAGCGCCGTGGCAGAGCTTTCCCGAATGGCTACCGTCGATCGCAAACTGGGCGACATTGCCGAGACGCTTTCGGATGCCTGCATCTCGCTTGAGGATTGTGCCAACGAGCTGCGCGCCTATCGCGATGGGGTCGCCTTCGATCCTCGCGAGCTCGCTCGCATGCGCGAGCGGTATTCCGACCTCAAGGGCCTGCTGCGTCAGTGGGGTCCGACCATGGACGATGTTTTTGCCATGCGTGATCGCTCGCAAGAGCTGCTTTCGCTGGTTGATGATGGCGATGAACAGATCAAAATGGCGCGTGAAGCGCTTGGCGCGGCGGAGCACGAACTGTTTGCTGCCGCCAAGGCGCTTAAGCGCGCTCGCAATACGGCGGCCCCGCGCTTCTGTCACGAGGTTGGCCGCCAGATGGCTCGCCTGGAGATGGGTAGTGCCGAGCTCGTCTGGGAGTCGCGCGATCTTCCCCGTGCTGAGTGGACGCCGGTTGGTCCTTCGAGTTACGAGCTGCTATACCGCAGCGGTGCCGGCTTGACGCCACGCCCCCTGCGCCGCATTGCGTCGGGCGGCGAGCTCAGCCGCGTCATGCTGGCAAGCAAGGTTGTCCTCGGTAACGCGGACGGTGTCGATACGCTGGTGTTTGACGAGGTCGATGCTGGTGTCGGTGGCTCCACGGCGCGTGCGCTCGCGGGCGTGCTGGCAGATCTCGCCGCTACGCATCAGGTGATTGTCGTAACCCACTTGGCGCAGGTCGCCGTCATGGCCGACAAGCATTATGTTGTCAGTAAGGAACCGGGCGATGTTCCCCAGACGCATTTGGACGAGGTAACCGGCGAAGCGCGTACCGCCGAGATCGCCCGCATGTTGAGCGGCGATCAGTCCGAGGCAAGCCTGGCGCACGCCAAACAGATGCTTGCGGAGGCGCGTGCCTAGGCCGAGCCGCCACATGTATGTCCAATCCGGCCGCCACGAAACGGGTCCATCTACTACGTTTGGCAGGGCATCGGCAACCACGCCAAGAATTGCAAAAAGAAAAGTGCAGGTAGAACGCCTGCGGTTTTCTCTATTTTGGGTGTATGGTTGGCGCTTGAGGTTAAAACGTAGTAGATGGGCGGATTTCGTGGCGAGGGGCGTCTATCGGCTCCCCAATCTACCTACTCAACGACCTTATCCGGCTGGATGAGCTCCTCGTAGTAGCTGATATGCTCGCGAGCGTCTTCAATCTCGGGCAGCAGGAAGTTGTAGATGACTTCGATGATCATCGTGGCGCTGATCTTAGAGAACGCAAAGTCGCCCGTTGTCAGCAGCGCTTCGTGGTTGACGGTGTTAAAAGTGTAGTCTGCCAGGCGCGCGAGCGGGGATTTACTGTCGCTGCTGATGACGACTACGGTTGCGCCGCAGTTGTGAGCCGCTTTTGCCATGCGATTCAGTCGGCGCGATTTGCCAGAGTTTGAGATTAGCACGATGACGTCACCCGGGCGTAACGTGAGCGCAAAGCCGATTGATGTCTCGCTAATGGTGCTCGCCATGCAGCGCAGGCCCAGCTGCGAAAACTTAAACGTCGCATCGAGCGCGACCGCGTTCGTATTGCCCACGGCGGCGAACTCAATAACGCCGGCATTCTTAAGCGCGTGTACAACTGCGGCCAACGTGTCGTGATCTATGCCGTCGATGGTCGCATTAAGCTCACTCACCTTGGCGGCGAGGATATTTTTTAGGCTCTGCTCCATATTGTCGAGCGAGACCTCGTCAGTCAGGCCCTCGTTACGCTGGCTTTCCAAATCCCTCGCCAACGAAAACTGAAAGCTGCGGAAGCTACCAAAGCCAAGCTTGCGGCAGAAGCGCGAAACGGTCGCCTCGGACGTGGCGGCGGCGCGCGAGAGCTGAGCGGCCGTGAGGCGTGGCGCCTCGGACTGGTGCTCCAATATATAGTCGACAATGCGCTGCTCGGACTCGCTGTATCCCTGATGGGTGCTAATGAGGGAAAGTGCGCTCTTGCTACTATCGGTCATGGATGGCTCCTGGTTGGCATGAAAATCTAATTTACTACGCCATGCCATAGTATACGGGCATTTTCAATTACAAGATACACCTTGCGTTTCAAGTGTTGATGGTAAACTTTCACTTACCGTTTACGGTTATGAAAGAACCTTTCACCGGAGATTTGCACCTTAGCTCTTCTCACGCGGACGGTAGGTTGGTATCTTTCAGTTGTGGAAAAACGCGCATCGAAGCGCGTGTAGGGGAGCGCCCGCGGGCGCTGTACTCAAGAAGGAGGGACACATGGCTAAGTTTGACATCATCGCCGCGACCGGTTGCCCGACCGGCATTGCGCACACCTTCATGGCGAAGGAGGCGCTGGAGAAGGCTGCTGCCGAGCGTGGTCTGACCATTAAGGTCGAGACACATGGCCAGGTCGGTGTCGAGAACGAGCTCACCAAGAGTGAGATCGCTGGTGCCAAGGCCGTCGTCGTCGCAGCCGATAAGGATGTCCAGGCTGAGCGTTTCGCCGGCAAGCCCATGGTTTCCGTCGGTGTTTCCAAGGCCCTGTCCGTCGAGGCCGCCGGAAAGCTGATCGACCGCGCGCTCGCCGCCAAGGGCGACGACACGGTTGCCGCTGCCGCCGATGTCGAGGACGAGGTCGAGGAGAAGGAGTCCATCGGTCACGTCATCTACAAGCACCTCATGAACGGCGTCAGCCACATGCTGGTCTTCGTCGTTGCCGGTGGTGTTCTGACCGCCATTTCGTTCCTGTGGGGCATCACGTCCTTTGATTCGACGGCTGCCGACTACAACAGCTTTGCCGCGATGCTCAAGATTATCGGCGGTATCGCCATGAACCTCATGGTTCCGGTGCTCTCCGCTTACATCGCCGAGTCCATCGGCAAGCGCCCGGCGCTCGTCCCCGGCTTTGTTGCCGGTATGATTGCCATCCAGGGTCTTCCCATCAACGCCGATACCGGCATGATCGACGCTGGAGGCTCGGGTGTGGGCTTCGGCTTCCTGGGCGGCATCGTCGGCGGCTTCCTCGCTGGCTATGTCATCCTGCTGCTCGAGAAGGCTTTCTCTAAAATTCCCGCGAGCCTTAATGGCCTGAAGGCAATCTTCCTGTATCCGCTGTGCTCTACCGCCATCGTCGGCCTGGTCATGCTCGGTATTTCCGGCCCCATGGCTGCCATTAACCAGGGCATGATGGATTTCCTGCAGAGCCTCGGTAACTCCGGTCCGGTGATCCTTGGCCTGGCCATCGGCTGCATGTGCGCCTTTGATATGGGCGGCCCGGTCAACAAGGCTGCTTACGCTACTGGCACCTTCCTGCTCGGTACCGCTCTCGAAGCTGGCGTCGGCACCGAGACCTACAACTTCGGCACCAACTTCATGGCTGCCGTCTCCGCCGCTTGCATCGTTCCGCCGCTGATCACCACCTTCGCCGTCGTTGTCGGCAAGAAGTACTTCAGCCAGGAGGATCATGACGCCGGTATCGTCAACCTCATCCTTGGTTGCACCCACATCACCGAGGGCGCCATTCCGTTCATGACCAAGAACATCTGGCCCGTCATGCCCATCATGATGCTCGGTTCTTCCATCGCTTCCATCTTGACCATCTTCTTCAACGTTCACGATCCGGCGCCTCACGGCGGCTTCCTGGTCCTGCCTGTTGTCGAGAACGGTCCGCTGTGGGTCCTCGCGATCCTCATCGGCGCTGTGGTCGGTGGCATCCTGTTCGTGGCCTTCAAGAAGTACGACTTCGAGAAGAATCAGAAGGCCGCTCCTGCAGCCAAGCCCGTTGAGGCCCCCAAGGCCGCTGCCGTCGAGGCCCCCAAGGCCGAGGCTGCCGACTTCGTGAAGGTCGAGAATGTCTTTGTCGCCGAGGACTTCGCTTCTCGTGACGAGGCTCTGAGCTTCGTTTCCAACCAGGCTGTCAAGGCCGGTATCGCCAGCGACGCCGACGCTGTGATGAACGCCTTCCTGGCCCGCGAGGCCGAGGGCACCACGGGCATGATGGAGGGCTTCGCCATCCCGCATGCCAAGTCCGACGCCATTACCGAGGCTGCCGTTATCGTCGTCAAGGACGAGTCCGGCGTGACCGGTTGGGACACCATGGACGGCGCTCCCGTCAACGTGGCCATCGCTCTGCTCATCCCCGGTGCTCAGGCCGGCACTACGCACCTCAAGATCCTGTCCAAGGTCGCTGAGGCGCTCATGGACGAGGACTTCCGTGCCACCGTCAAGGGATCCACTGACGCCGCCGAGATCGCCAAGACGATCAACGCCCGCTTGGTCTAATTCCACGGTACGCGAATAGCATCGCCCCCTGTATATAAGGCGGAGCCCCTCTCCAGGGCCTCCGCCTTTTTTCTATCCCTCCCATATGTTGTGGTGAAATAGGGACTGTTTAAACGATTCAACCCCAAATTCAGTCCCTATTTCACCGCAACTTATAAAAGGGCATAGAGGGGCTGCCTATCGAGTCTTTGTCGCGAACAGGTTATCAGCCAGAATTCCTTTCAGCCGACATTACTCTGGACCGACCGATTTTCCGCAGCTTGCTCGCCGGGCGGGGCGATTAAGTTTGTCGCGAGTTCCGCACGCAAAGGAAAGCACTTAATGTGCTTTCCGTCTTGCGCAGGACTGTAGAGCAGCAAACTTAAACAGCGGGCGGCCCGTTCCGGGAATCTGCCCCCGCGCACAGAAGGGGATTCCTTTTGTGTAGGCTTTGCGGAAATGTGCCAATTTTGGGATACGCCCGGCGGCGTGGTCTGTTGACGGCACAGCTAACGGCACGTATCCTATCGAACTGCGTGTTTCGTAGGGGGATGCTGACCCCTCGATTCAAGCCGTTGCACTTTACAGAAAGCTGGAATCATTCGAGAAGGAGTACGCTTTGCCTACTATTAACCAGCTGGTTCGCCAGGGCCGTCGTTCCGTGCCCAAGAAGTCCAAGAACGCTGCTCTGCAGCACAACTCCCAGAAGCGCGGCGTGTGCACCCGCGTCTTCACCACGAGCCCCAAGAAGCCGAACTCGGCTCTTCGTAAGGTTGCCCGTGTTCGCCTTGTCAACGGCATCGAAGTTACTGCTTACATCCCGGGTGAGGGCCACAACCTGCAGGAGCACTCCATCGTGCTCGTCCGCGGCGGTCGTGTCCGTGACCTCCCTGGTGTCCGTTATCACGTCATCCGTGGCGCCTACGACGCTGCTCCGGTCCAGAACCGTATGCAGGCCCGTTCCAAGTACGGTGCTAAGCGCCCCAAGGCTAAATAAGCCAGATAACGTTTTGATACTTTCGCCGTGTGCCGCCTAAGCGCCGCACGGTAGACACTTAAGGAGATTTCACATGCCGCGTCGTGCAGCAGCTAATCGTCGTGAGGTTCAGCCTGACGCCGTTTACAACAACCGCCTGGTGACTCAGCTCATCAACAAGGTCCTTCTTGACGGCAAGAAGGCCACCGCTGAGCGCATCGTTTACACCGCTTTCGAGATCGTTGCCGAGAAGTCCGAGGGTGGCGACGCTCTCGCTACCTTCAAGAAGGCTATGGACAACGTCAAGCCCACGCTCGAGGTTAAGCCCAAGCGTGTCGGTGGCGCTACCTATCAGGTCCCGATGGAGGTCAACTCCCGTCGTTCCACCGCTCTGGGTATCCGCTGGAT
>JAXJLC010000194.1:0-3504 GCA_036297365.1 Collinsella sp. | reverse complement strand
GCCCTCGTTGAGCAGCGGCTGGATATCGGTCTTTGCGTACACGCCGCAGCGGCCCGAGACCTCGTGGACGGTCGTTCCCCGGCTTGCGAGCTGCTCGAACTCGCCCGATTCGGTGCCGACCCCCATGAGCTTTGCCATCTCGTCGATAAATGCACCGGTACCGCCTGCGCACGAGCCGTTCATGCGCATGTCGGCAACCTCGATGTCTCCCTTATCGTTGGTGCGGAAGAAGATCATCTTGGCGTCTTGGCCGCCCAGCTCGACGGCGCAGCGCGTCTGCGGATAGAACCTGCTGATCGCGAGCGCGTTGGCGACCACCTCCTGAACGTACGAGGCGCCCAGCGCGGTCGCGATATCGCGCGCACCCGAGCCGGTCACCGCAACGCGCAGCGACTCATGGGGAAAGCGCTCGGCGAGCTCGCCGAGCATGGCGCGCACGCTCGCTGTCTGACACGCCCCGTGGCGGCGATATCCCCACCACGCCTCGGTCATATCCTCGTGCATCGCGTAAACTTTGGTCGTCGTCGACCCTACGTCCAGTCCTACTAGCAACGCCATAATGCTCCGTCTCTCGCATTTTTCCTGCTAGAGATATACCACTCTACGTAATACAACAGACTGTTGTATTTAAACTCCGTATAAAACGCGGCTGCCGAAACGCTTCAGCAGCCGCCGAATGCACCAACAGATTGTTCTGCGCGCTAGCACGTCGGGCAACGGAGCAGCACGGGCCCTCCGGTCATGCGCACCGCTCACGCCCGCGATGTCGCCGAGAGAGCTATCCACGCTTAGGGCTCCAACCAAGCAAGTCGCCCGCGCTCAGCAGATCCCTAAGCGAGCTACTCGCACTCAGGAGCCATAGCCTGCTCCAAGAGCTCGGCATGCTCCTCCTCGAAAACCGTCCCCACAGGGAAGGCGCGACGGAAGACGAAGTGGGAAATCGGACCGGCTACCAAAAGGTTCCACGGCAGCGCCATCACAAAATTATGCGGGATGTTGATCATCCAGATCGCGGGCACGGAATACAGGTTCGCAAGGATGCCGCCGGGCATGTGCGTCAGACCCTCGCAGGCACCGTAAAGCGACATGATGATGACCATGGGAACGACCATGCAGGAGCTGACGGCGAGCGTCATGGCAAGTGGCGAGCTCTTGCCCGGCGTGACCAAGTACTTAAAGGCGAAACCCTTGGCGAGCGGGCTGGCGACGAACCAGTCGCAGCACATGGCAAAAATGTAGGCAACGGGGAAGCCGAGCCACGTAGCGGCAACAACCTCGCCGTTGATGGCCCCGTGCTGTAGGGCAACGTTGTAGATGCTCCAGAGCACCATGCAAAAGCACATGATAAAGGTGAACAGCAGGCTCTCTCGTTTGTTGATAGGCATAAAGGGCAGATTCCTCTCTGTGTTGTGCCGCGGCGCCACGCAACAAAAACGGGCGGGCAAGATGGAGCTGTTGGAACTTCATCTCGCCCGCCCGTGGTACGCGCGTCTGCGACTACTTATGTGGTGGAACCAGCCTAGCACGAAACGCATGCGCTTCGTAAGCGTTGAGTTTATGAAGATGCAGGGCACCGATAATCCCCCGACCCCCTAAGTTGCGGTGGAATACGGACTGTTTTGACCCTTTAAGCAGCAATTCAGTCCCTATTTCACCGCAACTCATTTGGTGCAAAGTAACCTGTCCCCCTTGTACCAATTAGCTGGTGTGGCGCCAGCGAGGGTCGGTGAGCGTACGCGCCACACCCAGTCCAACGGGCAGAAACGCTACGATGAGCACTGCGCGCACAAACCAGCCGAGCATATTGACTGTGTCGAAGGTGCACATGTAATACATCGAGCGATACAGATACAAGCCCGGCACCATAATGACAATCGAAGGCACCGTGAGGGCGATGCGCGGGTAGGTGAGCTTGACTTCAGCCAAGCTTGCCAGCAGCCCCGATACCAGCGCGCCGATAAACGCTGCTGCCTCGGGAGGCATTCCCGTGCTGAGGCCCAGGAAGGGAATCATCGTCGGCGCATCGACAAGGGTCAGACGCAGGGTATTGGACACGGCGCCGATCAACCCAGCTGCCGCGGCCATCTTTACCGGGCTGTTGAACATCACCGAGAAGCCGAATACGCCAACGAAGCTCATCACCACGCGCAGGAGCGTAAGGGCAAGCGGCGAAAGGCCCAGTGGGGCAAAGTCGTCCGGCGCCAGGCCAACACACTCGGCAACCATCCAACCTACGAGGGTCGCCATCACAATAATCGATACGGCATATGAAAGGCGCTCGATACAGCTTCGCATGTCGAGCTTAGCGATGTCAAGGCCTGCCGTAATGAGGGGAAAGCCGGGAATCACAAAGAGCATGGCGCCGATATAGCCTTCTTGGTGCGACATTGCCCCCGGTACGACCTGGCCAAGGCCGAGCAATGCCAGCAGATACGAAACGCAAGCGAGCGCAACGCCGATCGTCAGCGCGCTAAACTGGCCAAGGCCCTGCTTGAGAATATGGGAGCGAGCAAAGTTGCCGACACCAGCGCCTACGAATGCGCAGGCCATCTCGATAGGGCCGCCGCCGAGCAAAAAGACGAAGGCGCCGCAAGCACAGGCCGCCGCAAGGCCCTGTTGCCAGGGAGCGTAATCGGGCTTTGAGCTCTCAACGGTCTTGAGCATCTCGTGGTACTCGTGCACGGTAAAACGGCGCCCGTAAATCTCGATTTCCTTTAAGAAGCTCTCCATCATCCAAATGCGATGAGTATTGACCCCCGTTGTGGGTAGGCTGACGACCTCGTTAAAGCAGTGGCCGTCTTCGATGCAGGTGCACTCAAACGACAGAAGACTCAGGTCGACGTGAATCGTGACGCCGAGTACGGCAGCAACACGATTCATGGTATCGCGCACGCGCCAGGCACCTGTTCCGCTTGCCAGCATAAGCATGCCGGTGCGGCAGATGATGGATGACTTATCGGTGAGCGGCGCATCGACGGCAAGTTCATCGTCTGCCGTCACGATCTGGTGCCAGTCAGTTTTCATATGGAGCGCGCCGGCACGAACGCCGTGGTGCATAGGAACTCTCGAGAATAGCGAATCGAGGTGCGAAGGCTGTGGGGGTTCCGCCGATTCGACCTCGTCCTCGTCGGGCTCTTCATCGACCAGATCAAATGAGTCAAGCGATGCCGGCTCGCGACGATCGATCAGCTCCTCATCCTCATCGTCAAAGTAATTGAACTGATCGAGCATGTCCTCTTCGATTGCACGCTCGCTCGCGTCGTCCATACAGGCGCTCCCTTCCTACTGACTAACTCCCATCCTAGGCAGCAGCGGCTAAAGGAAACATAAAAGAGACGGCTGTCATGCATGGAAGGCGCAAACCCCCAATGCGCCGGTAGGCCCCCAACGACTAGGACTGTCCCCAAGTGCCGGCACAAAAGGAACGTCCCTAAGTGCCAACCAGGGCAACACCGCAGATAGAGGACGGACAGCGAAAGCCCGCCAGAGCGAGCAAGGTGCCTT
>JAXJLC010000193.1:0-6698 GCA_036297365.1 Collinsella sp. | reverse complement strand
GGTGTACTGGGAGCGCACCGAATCGGGATTGAGCGTCAAAAAGATAAAGATGCACAGAAAGATGCACAGCAGCGCGCAGGCAATCACCGTGGCGATCGGCTCGATACCGGTCACCAAGGCAAAAATAAAGTACACCAGCACGCAAATGGCGCAGGCAACGGCAATGATGCGAAAGATTGATATTGAACTATCGCGCTGGGCGCGGCGGTCGATCATTCGGCCCCCTCCAGGATACTGATCAGTTGTGCGTCACGCCAAAGCCCGTCCATGATCTTGGGCCAAAAGCTCTGGAAACGCAGGTAGCTTGCAGCGTTTTGGCGCGCATAGGCCTTTGCCTCGTCGATACCATGGCGCCAGATGCGCAGGTAGCCCTCATGCTCGCGGGTAAACACGCTGCGGACCATAGCGGTCTTGCGCACGCGGTCGTCGAGCTCGCGCGAAATCCAAGGGCCCGGGTAGGGCATGAGCGATGCCGCCGTAACGGGAATGAGCTCCTTTTGATGCGCGGCGAATGTCAACTTGGCCCGTTCGTAGTACCAACGGTATACATCCTGCATAAAGCGCGGTGAGCGCTTTTCGGACTCCGGAGGCAGATGGCGCACGGTCCACTCGTTATCGAACCACACGTCGTAGCCAAACATGCGCATGTTAAAGAGGTAATCCAGGTCCTCGCCGCGGGTGATAAACGGGTCAAAGGCCACACGCGTAAAGGCGCGGGCGTGCAGGGCCATCAGGCCGCCGCACACGTAGTTGGAACGCGAGATGCGGGTGCCCGAGAGCGCCTTTTTCATCCAACGGTTGAACTCGATGCGCTTGGTCCACCAACGATGGCAGATGCCCGCCTTGTCCGTGGGAGCCAGCGGCGAGCCGTCGCGATCGTAGAAATAACCGCTCTTGACCAAGATCGGCAAGCCCTGACGCGTCTGCTGCCCCAACGCATAGGTCGCGCGCTTCATAAAGTCGGCGCCGATGACAGTCTCATCGTCATCCAAAAAGATAACCGCGTCATGCCCCAGCACAGCGGCACAGGCTAGCCCCATGTTGCGGATGGCACCGTAGCCTCGCAGGCTCACGCACTCGCCCGAACCCTTGGGCGCGATCTGAGCAACCCGGTCTGCAATGCGCGAGGCCTGGGTGTTGGTGACAACGGTGACCTTGAGCGTGGGATGCGCGTCGACAATCTCGCGCACGTGCAGCGACACATCGGCTGTGGCAGAAACGGGACAGACCACCAAAAGGATGATGCGCGGGATGTCACGTACCTGCTCAAGCGAGGCCAGGCAGCGGTCGAGTTCGGGATTGTCGGCGTTGAGTCGCGTCGAATGGTCATAGGTGCCAGGGGCGTTTGCGCAAGCGTCATCGCCCGCCCAATACGTTGGAATCACGACTGTGGCGTTCATGCCTTACCCTCCCTGCAACACAAAAACGGGACGCCGCCAAACACAGGCGACGCCCCGCGACCTAGCTGATTCCATCATACCCACTTGGGCAAATCATTGCTCGCAAGTCGCAATGTTTATTGCGGATAACCCCAAAAGAGTACCGTGGACAGGCACAATAGCCGCTCGCTCCTATGCGGCATGCTCTGCCGCCCGAGTCATGCGGGACAGGCGGACCAGCAGCATAAAGCCAACGATCAGCAGCACGCCAATGGAAAGGACGCCCAGCGACGGGTTGCCGGTCAGCGAGGTGACGACCGACACTAGGAAAGTGCCCATGACGCTTGCATAACGACCAAAGATGTCAAAGAAGCCGTAGTACTCGTTGGACTTTTCCTTGGGGATAATGCGGCCAAAGTAGCTACGGCTAAGCGCCTGCACGCCGCCCTGGAACAGGCCGACCATAATGGCAAGCACCCAAAACTCAAAGGCGGTCTTTAGGAAGAACGCGGCGAACAGCACAATGCCCATGTAGGCGGCGACCGCCACCAGGATCATGTTGAGCGTGCCCACGCGTCCGGCGAGCTTGCCGTAGATGATGGCAGACGGAAAAGCAACAAACTGCGTAACGAGCAGCGCCAGCACCAACTGCGTCGAATCGATGCCCAAAGCCGAGCCGTAGCTGGTTGCCATGGAAATGACCGTGTGCACGCCGTCGATGTAGAAGAAGAACGCGACCATGTAGACCAGCACGGTCTTGTTGTGGGCGATCTCGCGCATGGTGTGTCCGACCTCGGAGAACACACCGCCCACGATGTGGCCGATGGTGTCCTCGGGACCGCGCTCGCGACTGTACTTTTGCTTATAGGTGCGAATGAGCGGCAGAGTAAAGATGAGCCACCAGGCGCCAGTGATGATAAACGACAGACGCGTTGCCAGCATGGTGGGGACGCCAAGAGCGGGGCCGCCCATGATGAGCGCCAGGCAGATGACGAACGGCACGGTGGAACCGATATAGCCCCAGGCATAGCCCGAGCTGGACACGGCGTCCATGCGCTCGTCGGTGGTAATGTCGGGCAGCATGGCGTCGTAGAACGTCATAGAAGAGTTAAGGCCGATGGTGCACAGCACGTACACGGTCAAAAATGCCATGGCGGACATTGGGATAGCCTGCGCCAGGCAAAGCACCAGGCCCGTGAGGAAGAAGCCCAAGAAGAACTTGATCTTGTTGCCGGCGTAGTCGGCAAGCGCGCCCAGAATGGGCATGAGCATGGCGATGACCAGCGAGGCGATCGTCTGCGCATTGCCCCAGGCGACCACCAGGTCGGCCGAGGAAGCGCCGGTATTGATGGCGTTAAAGTAAATGGGCACCACCGAGGTATTGAGCAGCACGAGGGCCGAATTGCCCACATCATACATAACCCAGTTACGCTCGAGCTTGGTGTATTTCATGGACAGGGACCCTTCGTATTCGCCCGATATGCAGTTAGTTCATCGTACCCCAATTGTCCAGAACCGCCGGTAAGGATTCGGCAAAGGGGCACGCACGGGCCCTATTCCTCGCGGTCGAACTCCTCATCGGCATTGAGCACGCGACCGCTGTAGTTGACGTGACTGGTCACGGCATCCATGTCACCGGTCTCGATAAAACGTGCGACCGTGCACTCGTAATCGCCCAGCGCGCGATCAAAGACCTCGGGGAAACTCTCGTTCGAGACCTCGTCGGTAAAGGGATTCTTCCATGTCAGATGGCCCAGGTTACCGGTGCGCTCGGGCAACTCCGTCGTCACGCGATGAGCAAGGCCGTCGAGCAGCGAGTAATCGTGCACCAAGCCCTCAACCAGCGAGATCGCGCGCGTCTTTGCGGAGCCGGCCGGCTCAATCGCGCGGTAAAGTCGCTGCATATTGGCAACGGCAGCACCGTACTCCCCCGCCGGAATGTCAATGCCGTACACGCGTCCGGCAACATAGCTCATCAGCACGCCGGCCACGCGATTGATGCGATCAGTGGTGACGATCTCGCCCGCCGGCGGGTAATCGTCAACCGTAGCGCCATCGCGTTTAAGCTGCAGCATCAGCACATCTAGGTCGCTCTCGATCACGGCATGGACCTGACTGCTCGAATCCTCAAGCTCTGAATCGGACTCGACAATGCCAAACTGCTGCTCATAGACAAAGGGATGAGCGTTGCGGTCGAGCACGTAATGAGACAGCAGGCCCAGCGCAAAGGCGCGACCCAAGCTGGCGTCGCGCGGCAGCAGATGCGACACGCCGTCGCGTAGGCACGCGAACTGGCGAGACATGCGCGACCGATGCATGACCTGCGCCAGCAGCGTGCAGTCGGAAACACGCGGTGTCAGAATGTGAAAGAAGAACGGGTCGGGGCCTTGGTTGCCCAAGATAAAGGCAATGCGCTCTTCATCGGACGTGATGACGCCCTGCGGAAGACGGTCGATGCTTTCCTCGCCAAACAGATGATGGGTGATAAGCGCGGGCATAATGATCCTTTCGATTTCATTCGATGCCACCCATTATGCCCACCGCGCGCCCATGCCAAACCTGCGATGGTAAACGACGGCACGCAGACCGTCTACGCAAGCCCCAAGTGTGCTTTAACCTCGGCGGCACGACGACGGGACACCGGCACCGTCGAGCTCACGCGGTCAAGCCTGAGCTCCATCAACCCCGTGGAGCCAATCTCAACATTGTGCACGTCTTCCAAATTGACCAGATAGCTGCGATGAACGCGAATAAAGCCCTCGGAGACCAAGCGACGCTCGAGCGAAGAGATCGACTCATTGATCAGGTACGTTCCCTCGGCGCAGATGGCATTGCAAAAATCGGCACGCGCCTCAGAGTAGCAGACGTCTGCGGCGGGAATGAACACCTTTTTGCCCCCGCGGTCCACCGTCAGACGCAAAGGCTGGCGCGGAGCGTGGATAACACGACGGACACCCAAGGCTGCCTCGATCTTGTCGAGTGCCTTTGACAGGCGTGCGTCCTCGACCGGCTTGACGACATAATCGACGGCATCGAGGTTATAGGCATCAGCCGCATACTCGGCAAACGCCGTCACAAACACAACCACCGGCGGCGTCTTTAGGTTCTGCAGCGTCTCGGCAAGCTCAATTCCCGAGCGACCGGGCATGGTAATGTCTAAAAACAGCACGTCGGGCTTGTTCGACAGAATCGACTCCACGGCTTCGGTGACATTGCCCGCCTCGGCAATCTGGCCCACACGCGTATCCTTTTCCAACAGATAGCGTAGCTCAGCCCTAATGGGAGGTTCGTCATCAACCACCAAGATGTTCCAGCCTTCGGACATATGTGCTTCCCCTCTTTTTCTCTCAATCCAACCGCGTGCTACGCCGTCAACGGCGCGGGCTCATGCGGCTCGCCGTTCAGCTCGACGATGACCTGCGTTCCCACGCCCTCCTGGGACTTCACGCGCATGCCGGAATCTTCTCCGTAAAAGAAATGGATGCGCTGAAGCACGTTGAAGAGCGCCAGGCCGCAACCTCGCTTGACGGAGCCGTCGGCGGTAATGCTCTCGGGCTCCTCCAGGCGATGTTGCTCAAACAGATGCGCGCAGACCTCTTCGCTCATACCGATGCCATCGTCCTCGACGATGATCTCCAAACCGTCATCGGTCTCGAAAGCCCTAACATGAATAGAAAGCGGCTCGGTCTCGCGCTGCGCATGCTTGATGCAGTTTTCGAGCAACGGCTGCAAGATAAACGGCGGCACCATGCAATCGCGCACCTCAAAGTCGATATCGACCGAGACGCGCAGACGGCCGTCGCCATAACGAGCCTGCATAAGATTGATATAGCGAGTGCCCTGTTCCACCTCGTGCTCGAGCGTGGTGAGCGTATCGGAATCAGAAAGCGTCTGACGATAGTAGTTGGAGAAGTCGATCAGCAGCGACCTGGCCTTGTCCGGCTCGGTACGTACGAGTGACACGATGGTGCTGATGGTGTTAAACAGAAAATGAGGATCGACCTGCGATTGCAAGGCGCGCAGCTCCACGCGGGCCGTAAGCTCGTCCTGGCGCTCAAGCTCAAAGCTCGCAAGCTGCGTGGAAATGAGGTCGGCAAAGCCCGAGGCAAGCGCCGTCTGGCGCATATCGATGCTGCTCAGACGGGGATAATACAGCTCGAGCGTGCCCACGCAATGCCCGCGCACGGTAAGCGGTGCGACAATACCGGCGCGCAGGCGCGGAAAGTAGCCACCCGTCTCGGTCGAGGCATCGCGCGAGAACACGCTTTGCTCACCGCTGTTGATCACGTTGAGCGTAGTCCGCAGTACCACCGGGGTGCCCGCGGGGCATTTTGCCGAGTCCTCGCCCCAGCTCGCCAACACCTGCCTGCCGTCGGTAAAGCAGATGGCAGAGGCGATAGTTTCGGACAGGATGATCTTAGAGGCGCCCAGAGCAGCTTCGGGCGTAAGGCCGCGCGACGTGTAGGCGAATATTTTTGATGCGATGGCGAGCGTGCGGTCGGTTGCGCTCGATGTGAGGTCGTCGGGAACGACAAAGACGTACGAGAAGAAGAAGCACAGCATGACCAAGCCGGCAATGACGACAACGGCCGGAACGGGATTGGGATTATCGGTTAGATCCCAGATGAGCAGCAGGATAAGCAGTGGAACGACAATACCGAGCAAGATGGCTTGAACCACATGCTGAGCGGTACGAAAGACCTTGGTAGAGTTGTAGCTCTTGCCCAGAATCAGCCTATTGAGATCCACTGTCATCTCCTTCTTACTGACGCACCCCATAGCAATAAAGAGGGCCGCAAGCGACCCTCTCCATTGCATTATGCAATCAAATACTGTGTTTTACATCAAGCCATCGATGAACGGTAGCTCAGGCGCTGTACTTGTTTGCCTCGCCGAAGGTGCCGGCCTCGACAATCCAGCCGTCCTTCATGATGACGTCCATGTTGTCGGTGTTGAGCACGTGGATGTCGGCGGCGACGTCACCGTTGACGACCAGCAGGTCGGCGCACTTGCCGGCCTCGATGGAACCGGTCTCGTCCTCGATGTGGCACATCTTGGCACCGTTGAGGGTTGCACAGGTGATGGTCTCGACCGGGGTGAAGCCGATCTTGTCGACGAACTCGTACATCTCCTCGATGGAGCAGGTTCCATACGGGGTGACGAAGGAGAAGGAGTCGGAGCCGATCGTCATGACGACGCCGCGCTTCTTGGCCTCGCGCAGGCAGTCGTAGTTGCGCTGCAGCTCCTTCTCGACCAGGGTGCCCTCGTACTTGTCGTGCAGCTCGGGAACGTAGACGGGCGGATAGGTGGCGTACCAGG
>JAXJLC010000192.1:0-2170 GCA_036297365.1 Collinsella sp. | reverse complement strand
TCCCAAATCTTTCCGCAGGACGGGGGAGCCCCCGCAGCGCGAAGCGCGCGGCGGGGGCTCCGACATGTCCGAGGACGATTTGGGAGGTAACCCTGTGCCCGGCCGGACAGATCCCAAAGCCCGCCATGCTTCTTATGTGCAGCAAAGGCAATCCTGCTAAAATACAAGGCGCTCATGTAGTTTAAACGCACGACGATAAGGAGCACCAGTGGGTAACCACTTCCGTACCTCCGGTGCGGGCGATGAAGCCCCCAAGACGCAGCCGAGCGTCGCGGGCAATCGTTTCGCCACTCCGGATTCAGAGGATCAGCTGTTTAGCCCGATCCCCGCACAGCCGGCAGATCAGGCACAGCCGGCGGCAGATCCCTTTGCCTACAACCCCAACAACGATGTTGCGCTTTCCGGCACGGCTGGCTTTGAGCCCGTTCAGACGGTGACCGCCCGCGTGGCTCAGCCTCAGATGAGCGCAGCCACGCCGCAGCCCACCATAGCCGGCATCCCCGATCCCATGGCCCCCGCGGCTCCCGCGCCGCAGCCCGCGCAGTCCGGTCTTTTTGCCGGCATCCCCGACCCCACGCAGCCTGCGGCTCCCGTGGTCGAGCGCGATCAGGCCGCAGAGGTCGCAAGCCTCGACAACGCGCTCAACAACCCCGACTTCACGTCGGTGTTTGCGCCCATCGATCCGCAGGCCAGCCGCAAGAAGATGGCCAAGCAGGCCGGTGTCGAGCCCGTCATCCTTATGGAGCACGTCACCAAAATCTATCCGGCGCAGCCCAACAAGCCCGCACTTGACGACATCAACATCGAGATCTATCCGGGCGAGTTCGTCTTTTTGGTCGGTCACTCCGGCTCGGGTAAGACCACGCTGCTGTCGACGCTCAACCGCGACGTCAAGCCCACAAGCGGTCGCATTTTGGTCGCCGGCCAGGATCTCATGAAGATCAAGAACCGCAAGGTTCCGTTCCTGCGTCGTCAGATTGGCGCCGTGTTCCAGGACTTTAAGCTCCTGCCGCAAAAGACCGCTTACGAAAACGTGGCGTTTGCCCTGCAGTGCATCGGCAAGCCCAAGGGCGTCATTCGCAGCCAGGTGCCCGAGGTGCTGCGTCTGGTCGGTCTGGCCGACCAGATGGACTCGCTGCCCGATCAGCTTTCCGGTGGCGAGCAGCAGCGCGTGGCCGTTGCCCGCGCTATGGTCAACCGCCCGCCGCTGCTGATTTGCGACGAGCCCACGGGCAACCTCGACCCGGCGATTTCGCTGGGCATCATGAAGCTGCTCGAGCGCATTAACCGCACCGGTACCACCGTGATCGTCGCTACGCACGACCGCGAGATGGTCGATAGCATGCACCGTCGCGTGATCGCCCTCGAGGGCGGCCACGTAATCCGCGACCAGGAGAGGGGAGGTTATGGCAACTATGGCACCAACTAACGTGGGCTACTCGCTCAAAGAGGCAATTAGCCACTTCTTCCGTAACTGGACCACCTCGCTCGGCGCCGTCATCACGATTTTCCTTTCGCTGTTTATCATCGGCCTGTTCATTATGGGTTCCGCGATGCTGAACTCCGTGATCGGCACCGTCGAGGATCAGGTCGTCATCAACGCCTTTATTAGCGATGACGCCGACCAGGCAGATGTTCAGGCCTTTGAGGCCGAGCTCAAGACGTGGAGCAACGTCAAGTCCGTGACGTACAAGGACAAGGACGACGCGCTGGCCGAGTACACGAGCAAGATGTCGGGCAACGCCGACGCTACCATGAGCGCGCTCGACGGTCAGAACCCGCTGCCGGCTTCGTTTGCCATCGAGATGGACGATCCGTCCAAGGTCGAGAGCACGGCCCAGAAGCTCAAGAAGAACGCCGATTTTCAGAAGATTGCGGACGACGGCGACGTCAACGCGAGCGTTCTGTACGGCCAGGAGGAAGTGAGCCGCCTGTTCCAGGTGACGAAC
Organism: Collinsella sp.; assembly: GCA_036297365.1. Classification (GTDB taxonomy): domain Bacteria; phylum Actinomycetota; class Coriobacteriia; order Coriobacteriales; family Coriobacteriaceae; genus Collinsella. The sequence continues at coordinate 221 of JAXJLC010000192.1, read as the reverse complement.
TACGTCCGTCTCGCCGCTGTGGTGCTCGTCGGCCTGCTGACCTTTATCGCGTTCATTTTCATTAACAACACGATTCGCCTGTCCATTACGGCGCGTCGTCGTGAGATCGCGATCATGCGTCTGGTGGGCGCAAGCAACGGCTTCATTCGCGGGCCGTTCATTACCGAGGGCGTGCTGCAGGCCATTTTGGGCTCGCTGCTTTCCATCGGCGTGCTGGAGTT
>JAXJLC010000191.1:0-2345 GCA_036297365.1 Collinsella sp. | reverse complement strand
TCTTTGCATGTCCGAGGACGTTCCGGAGAGAAGCCCCGTCACGCCCCCGGATTCCCGGTGGGAGTTCTAGACCTTGTCGGCCTTAGTACATACCGCCGCCCTGCTGACCAGCGGTGGCAGCAGCGATAGCGTCCTCAAGCTGAGTGTTCTTGGGCACATCAGAGACGGTGGCCTCGGTGATGAGAATCAGGCTGGCGACAGAAGCAGCGTTCTGCAGGGTGACGCGGCTGACCTTGACGGGGTCGAGGACGCCCATCTCAATCATGTCGCCCCACTCGCCGTTGGCAGAGTTGAGACCCTGGCCGGCGGGCAGCTCGGCAACCTTGTCGACCACGACAGCGCCCTCAAAGCCAGCGTTCTTGGCGATGGTAGCGACCGGAGCGGTCAGAGCCTTCTTGACGATATCGACGCCAATCTTCTCCTCGGGGTCGTCGATCTCAACAGCGTCGAGCGCAGGAGCAGCGTCCATGAAGGCGACGCCGCCGCCAGCGACAATGCCCTCCTCGACAGCAGCGCGGGTAGCCTGCAGGGCGTCCTCGACGCGGTGCTTGATCTCCTTGAGCTCGGACTCGGTAGCAGCGCCGACCTTGATGACGGCAACGCCACCGGAGAGCTTGGCCAGGCGCTCCTGGAGCTTCTCGCGGTCGAAGTCAGAGGTGGTGTTCTCCATCTCGCCCTTGATCTGAGCGATGCGGGCGTCGATGGCCTCCTTGGAGCCAGCGCCGCCGACGACGACGGTGTTGTCCTTGGAGATGGTGACGGACTTAGCGGTACCGAGCATATCGGCGGTGATGTCAGCGACCTTCACGCCCAGCTCGTCCAGAGCGGCCTGGCCACCGGTGAGGACGGCGATGTCCTCGAGGATGCGCTTGCGGCGATCGCCGTAACCCGGAGCCTTGACGGCGCAGACGTTGAGAGCGCCACGGATCTTGTTGAGGACCAGGGTCGGCAGAGCCTCGCCGTCGATGTCCTCAGCGATGATGAGCAGGCCACGGCCGGCGCGCTGGACAGCCTCGAGAACAGGCATGATGTCCTGGACGCTGGAGATCTTCTGGTCGGTAATGAGGATGTACGGATCCTTCATCACGGCCTCCATGCGGTCGTTATCCGTGACGAAGTAAGCGGAGACATAGCCCTTGTCGAACTGCATGCCCTCGACGGTGTCGATGGTAATGTCGAACGTCTGGGAATCCTCGACGGTGATGACGCCGTCCTTGCCCACGACCTCCATGGCCTCGGCGATCTTCTCGCCGACCTCGGGGTCACCAGCGGAAATGGTGCCGACGGAAGCAATCTGCTCCTTGGTCTCGACCGGCTTGGCCTGCTTCTTCATCTCGGCGACGGCGGCGTTTACAGCCTTGTCGATGCCGCGACGGATGGCCAGCGGGTTGGCGCCGGCGGCGACATTGCGCAGGCCGTCATTGACGATGGCCTGGGCGAGCAGGGTTGCGGTGGTGGTGCCGTCACCCACGGTGTCGTTGGTCTTGGTGGCGACCTCCTTCACCAGCTGAGCGCCCATGTTCTCGATGTTGTCCTCGAGCTCGATCTCCTTAGCGACGGAAACGCCGTCGTTGGTGATGGTCGGGGCACCGAACGTGCGCTGCAGAGCGACGTAACGGCCCTTGGGGCCCATGGTGACGGTAACGGCGTCGGCCAGAGTGTTGACGCCCTTGGCGAGCTTAGCGCGGGCATCGGTGTTGAACGTAATGTTCTTTGCCATGGTGAGTAATCCTCCAAAAGAAATGTGACTCGCGTCGCCGCTTCCGAGTCTTATACGGCGGACGCGTTCAAAGACGAATCAGAGATTCTGACGAGACTAGGCCTCGACGACGGCGTAGATGTCGTCGGCGCGCATCAGCAGATACTTCTCGCCGTCGACCTTGACCTCGTTGCCACCGAACTTACCGTAGATGACAACGTCGCCGACCTGAACGTCCATGGGGATGCGCTCGCCCTTGTCGTTGACCTTACCGGCGCCAACGGCAACGATAGTGCCGCGCTGCGGCTTCTCCTGAGCGTTGCTGGCGATGTACAGACCAGAAGCGGTCTTCTGCTCGGCCTCGTCGGGCTTGACCAGGACGCGATCTGCAAGCGGCTTCAAAGACGACATGCTTGTTTCCTCCTTTGTGGGCCGCGCGGTTGGGCCGCGCGGGTTAACCCTTTTTGTTTGCGTACGCGTTGAATGGTACCCACGAATGGCGGGTTAAACAACACGGAGTCAAAAAATCTTATTTTTTGGCACTTAGATTTTCTGAATGTCGGGGGATAACCCAGCAGTGGCTCCCGGGGCGGACCGGAGGGCATGAAGTTTGCTGCTCTACAGTCCTGCGCAAGACGGAAAGCAC
>JAXJLC010000190.1:0-1900 GCA_036297365.1 Collinsella sp. | reverse complement strand
GTGCAGGTTATAGATTAAGCGATTCTTGAGCCAAGATTAATGTTGGATGAGTTTTTGGGTGGCGGTGGGAAAAGTATTAGACCTCGATAGCGGGGGATGTGGTGCCGGTGCAAAACGGCGTCAAAGGTTGGTCGAGCAGGCGGTTTCTCCATTGATGTCCGCACGGCATGGGACACTTACCCTGCCGCCCTGCTCTGCCGCGGCGGCATGTACCCAAACAACGACCCTCTAAGGAGTTCGATACCAATGAGCGATAACACCAAGCATCTCGCAAAGAAGTGCGTCAAGGACGCGGGGCCGTGCCTCGCGTTGTGCCTTGCCGGCGCAGCGGTCGCGCTGCTGGCTGTTCTGGGGCCATTCGACGTGCTCCGAAGTGCCAGTTCTCTGCACGTTTGCATGGCCCTTGCCGGCGCCATGATGACCGGCGGCGTGCTCGATCTGGTTTTTTGGGTGCTTGACCCGTTTGGATGGAAGAACGAAGGGTAAGCCCTAAGGGATGGAAGGGCTGGAACGGTTGGCTTAGTGATCGTGCAGAATGTGGGCTAGCGACTTACGGGGAAGTGATAATCCGATGACGGTCTATGTAACAGGCGATATTCATGGCGGCGCTGACATGCAAAAGCTCCGCGATTGGGAGCTTGGGGATAGCCTGGCGAGCGACGACTATCTCATCATCGCGGGCGACTTTGGCTTTCCCTGGGACTTTTCTACCGAGGAATGTGCCGATATTGCTTGGCTGGAGTCGCGCCCCTACACCGTGCTGTTTGTCGACGGCAACCACGAGCGTTTCGATCACTGGGCGGAACGTCCCATGGAGTTGTGGCACGGTGGGCTGACGCAGCGCCTGTCGGATACCTCGCCCATACGGCGCCTGACGCGCGGCGAGGTTTTTGAGCTCGACGGCTCAACGGTCTTTACCATGGGCGGCGCCACGAGCGTGGACAAGGAATACCGCATTCCGTATTCCAGCTGGTGGCCGCAGGAGCTGCCGGACGAGCGCAACTTTGAGGAGGCGCGGGCAAAGCTCGACAGCGTGGGCTGGACGGTCGACTACGTGATCACTCACACCTGCTCTACGCGCATGCTTTCGTCCACGCTTTATCCAGCGTCCGGCTGGAATTGCCCCTCCGTTGATCGGCTTACGGCATTTTTCGATGAGCTGGAAGACCGCTTGGACTACAAGCGCTGGTACTACGGGCATTTTCATCGGGATACCAACCCGGCCGAGCGTCACACCGTGCTCTACGACTGCATCGTTCGCTTGGGCGACGAACTCCAGCCCTGGGATGTTGCGTAGAGGCGGGGTGGCTGGCTACTCGACCGTTACAGTGATGTTCTCCCGATGCGCGCGGATGACGTCCCAGCTAAAGTGCTCGACCAGCTGCTCGGCGGTACGCGGCGTGGTGTCCGGCGCGATGCCTGTTTGCCCGGCGAGCCATCCCAACAGTGCCTCGGGTGTGCCAAAGCGGGTGCGGAGCTCGCCCAGGTCCAGATCGCGATCGCGCTTGGAAAGGCGGCGGCCGTCCGGTGACATGAGCAGCGGAATGTGCGCGTAGTGCGGCGTGGGCAGTCCCAGCAGATGTTGCAGATAGATCTGGCGCGGCGTGGAACCAAGCAGGTCGCATCCGCGTACGATCTCGGTGACGCCCATGGCAGCGTCGTCGACCACCACGGCCAGCTGATAGGCAAACACGCCGTCGCTGCGGCGCACCAAAAAGTCACCGCACTCGGTGGCGAGTGCTTCGCATTGGGCTCCGTACGTGCGGTCCACGAATTCGATCACGTCGCTGGCGAGGTCGTCGACGGTGGGCACGCGCAGGCGCGTGGCCGGAGCACGCAGGGCACTGCGGCGGGTGATTTCATCAGCAGAAAGACCTCTGCAGGCGCCGCGGTAGATGGG
>JAXJLC010000189.1:0-7584 GCA_036297365.1 Collinsella sp. | reverse complement strand
GTTACAGATTTAGACAAACTGCAGAAGCTGACCGAACAATCTCGATCTGTAACATCAGGCCCGGTTTTGGCTGCCTACCTGTTACAGATCGAGACAAACCGCCCCCAACCGCCACAAAGGTGCCTGTCCCCTTTGTGGTGATTGGCAGGCGGGTATCAAAAAGTGTCAGACGGGGCGGCTGTCGAGCACCTGCGTGCGAAAAGAAGTATCGGCCTGCGTCGCTGTCGTTGAGCGAGGCCCTATTTGCGGGGATACTGAAACCACGACAAACAGCGTGCGAAGGGATTGATACATGGCTTTCCGCAATGACTTCCTGTGGGGCGGCGCGACAGCTGCCAACCAGTGCGAGGGCGCCTATAACGTGGACGGCCGCGGCCTTGCCAACGTGGACGTGGCTCCGCACGGCCCCGAGCGCTATGCGGTGGTCTCCGGCCAGCGTAAAATGCTCGACTTCGAGGACGGCTATTACTATCCCGCGCAGACCAGCATCGATTTCTATCACCATTACAAGGAGGACATCGCCCTCTTTGCCGAGATGGGCTTTAAGACCTTCCGCATGAGCCTGGCGTGGACCCGCATCTTCCCCAACGGCGACGAGACCGAGCCCAACGAGGCTGGCCTGGCCTTCTACGAGGACGTGTTCCGCGAGTGTCAGGCGCACGGCATCGAGCCACTCGTGACCATCACGCACTTCGACTGCCCGATTCACCTCATCAAGGAGTACGGCGGCTGGCGCAACCGCAAGCTCATCGACTTCTACAAGAACCTCGCGACCACGATCTTCACCCGCTACAAGGGCCTGGTGAAGTACTGGCTTACCTTCAACGAGATCAATATGATTCTGCACCTGCCGTTTATGGGTGCCGGTCTGGTCTTTGAGGAAGGCGAGAACAAGGAGGCCGTCGAGTACCTGGCCGCCCACAACGAGCTCGTCGCCAGCGCTTGGGCAACCAAGATTGCCCACGAGATCGACCCCGAGGTCAAGATCGGCTGCATGCTCGCCGCAGGTAGCTACTACCCCTACAGCTGCCGCCCGGGCGATGTGCGCCAGGCGCAGCTCGACAATCAGGACAACTACTTCTTCGTCGACGTTCAGAGCCGTGGCTACTACCCGGCCTATGCCGTCAAGAAGCTCGAGCGTCTAGGCATCGATGTGGGCATGACGGACGAGGACCGCGAGATCCTGGCCACTAACACCGTCGACTTCATCAGCTTTAGCTATTACAGCACCCGTTGCTCCGCCGGTGCCAATAACCCCGATGTCGAGCGCACCCAGGGTAACGCCTTCGCCGGCGCCAAGAACCCCTACCTGCAGGAGAGCCAGTGGGGCTGGGCCATCGATCCACTGGGCTTCCGCATTACGCTCAACGACCTGTACGACCGTTATCAGAAGCCGCTGTTTGTGGTTGAGAACGGCCTGGGCGCCAAGGATGTTGTCGAGGAGGATGGTTCCATCAACGACGACTACCGTATCGACTACCTGCGCCAGCATATCGCCGCGATGCGCGATGCGGTGACCGAGGACGGCGTTGACCTGCTGGGCTACACCACCTGGGGCCCGATCGACCTGGTATCCGCCGGTACGGGCGAGATGTCCAAGCGCTACGGCTTTATCTATGTGGATCGCGACGACGCCGGCAACGGTACCCTCAAGCGTTCCAAAAAGAAGAGCTTCGACTGGTACAAGAAAGTTATTGCTTCTAATGGTGAGGACCTTTCCTAAGGAAGCTGAGACACTCAACTTCAGAGTCTCCTAACCAAGGCGCCCGGCGAGTAGTTAATGCTCGCCGGGCGCCTTGCCGTCTGCGGATTTTGGGACATGCGGCCCGCTTTTTCGACCCATCTGTCGGTACACTAAAAGCACTATGGGTACCCGCGAGCGACATATCGGCAACGCGGCCGCCCGATCCGCACCCGTGGCGGATCCCAGGGGCGGCAGGCTCTTCGCCATGCCGCGATTCCTTGTTGGCATAACACATCAGGTGTACCGCCACCGCGTCTTTGCTATCGCCGGTGTCATCACCGCGATGTTCCTCATGCTTTTGGCAGTCTTGCCGGCGCTGTTCGCCTTCGACCCCAAACTTTCTAACGCCGTGCCCGCCTATAGCGAGGTGTCCGAAGAGGTCGTGGATGCGCTCGTCCATTCGAGCTCTCTGCCGTTGCTTGTTGCCGCAATTGCATTTTCGATCTGGGGCGTATCGGTCTATCTGCGCTGTTTGGACTATGTGCTGCGCCGCCGCCTTGTTGCCGTCGCCACCATCTGCGCCCTGTGGATGATCGAAGTCATTCTCAAGTACAAGTCGTTCACGCCGTTCTATGCCACCGTGCTGTGGTGCCTGTACTACGTGCCCATGACGCTCATTCCGCTGCTCTACCAGTTGTGTGGTTTGCGCCTTGCGGGCCTGGAGCAACACCGCCTGGGTCGCCGCTACTGTGCTGCGCTGTGGATTGTGGCTATCCTGCTTATCGGATTTGTTCTCACCAACGATTTTCACCAGCAGGTCTTCCACTTTGACCGTACAAGCGACACCTGGAGCAACGATTACACGTACGGCTGGGGTTATTTCGCCGTCCTCGTGTGGACGGCCTTTAACTTTGTGGCCTTTTTTATCCTGGTGGGCCGGTCCTCGTCCTTTCGCATCCAACGTTTCTCGGGCACGGCGGCGCTCGTGCTGCTGGGCGGCGCGTTCTTTGCCATCTCATATGCGTTGCGCGTGCCCTGGGCATGGAGGCTCAACTTTTCGCTCATCTATTGCGTCTTGTGCGTGGTGGCGATGGAAATCTGTCTCGATTGCGGTGTCATTCCGTCATATCACGACATCGCCGGCATCTTCGACACCTTGCCGCTTGACCTCAAAGTTCTAACGCGCGACCTGCAGGAGGTCTATGCCACGCCGGTGTCAAAGCCAATGCCGGCGGGCGTGTGCGAAGAGCTGCGAGCCCAGGAACACGGGCATGCCCATGCCTTTGCCGTGAAGTCCAATCCCGATGTGATGTACCGTGCCTTTCCACTGCTGGGCGGATCGGCCCTGCTTGCCCAAGACGTGTCGGATCTCAACGAGCTTAACCGTGAACTGGCACATCGTCGTATGGAGCTGCAGCGTCAAAATGAGCTGCTCGCCGCCGACTACGACCTTAAGACGCACCTGGCAGACCAAGAGGCCGAGACCTTGCTGGTCCAAGACGTGGACCAGGCGCTTGCCCGCGCGCTCGAAGGGATGTACGACCTGCTGAGCTCGCTGCCGCCGTTGACCGATGAATCGTCTTCGCACGAGCGTTACCGCATGCTGCAGCGCGCCAAGATGCTCGTCGCCTATTGCAAGCGCAAGGGGTCGCTCACGTTGGCACAGCACGGGGAGAGCGGTTTTGATCGCGACCGCATTCAGCTCATTGCCAACGAGCTCGCAAGCGACCTGCGCACCATCGATATCGATTGCGCCTCGATTATCGCCATACGGCGCCCGATGCACGCCAGTACGGTAAGCGCCCTGTACGACTGCGTGTATGACTTTGCGTTTTTTGCCTACACCACCGACCATCCGGCGCTTATGTATCACTTGGGCGACCATGACCGATGCAGTGTCGAGCTACGCGCCACGCTTTTTTCCAACGATGATGAAGATCTTTCGCAGACGCCCGCTGCGCAAGAGCTCGAAAGCGCTCTGCAAGGGCGCAACGTGGCATACCGCTTTGAGGGCGAGCCCGGCCAGCTGCGCATGATCGTCTTGATGCCGAGGGCGGGTGAGTGACGATGCAGATTTCGCTCATTCTTCCCCAAATCGTTGCGCTCGATGTTGTCTTTGCCCTGGCTGCGTGTCTGCAGACGATCCACGTCCCGCTCATCGCATCGCGCCGTTCGTCCTATAACCGTAAGGTGATTTGCGCCTACGAGGCGAGCCTTGTGCTTCACCTGATGATTTCGGCGCTCATCTTATTCGCGTCGTCTGGCTCGTATCTGGTGGCGCCGCTTGACGTTTGCGCCAGGGCAATGGGCGGAGCGTTGTGGCTGAATGCCGCGATCTTTGCCTATGGCGTGGTACTTATGGTGCACTATCGTCGCCTCGTCATGCTGGTCGAGCTGCTGCTTGTTGTCGCCGTTACACCACCGGTGGTTTTTGCCATGGGCTCGGCGTGGACCGTTGTCCTTATCGCAGAGGGAGCGTTCTTCCTGTTCCGCTCCATCGCGGCGCTCTTGATGGACGTCCGTAACCGCCAAGAGGATATCACCATGTTCTCGACGATCGAGACCATCAACGTGATTCCCGTGGGCATCCTGTATCTGGACCCGAGGGGCCGTCCGCTGCTCATGAACCGCTGCATGCGCAAAAACCTGGTGGAACTTCATATGCCCACCGACCTAGGCGACATGAGCAGCACATGGAACGACCTGCGCAAACTGAGCATGCAAATGCCCGAAAGCAGCAGGAACCGTGTGCGGATTAATCTGGACCGCTTTGGTGAGGCGCGTGCGGTGGTCGAGATTTCTCCCGCCGAGATTCGCCTATTTGTGCACGACGAGGTTATGGTTTCGGGCCGCCTCTTTGAGCGCATTATCGGGCTGGATGTGACGGAGTATGCGCATGCCCACGACCGCCTGGCGCAAGCCAATCACCTGCTTGAGCTTGCGGGCAAAGAACTCCAGACCCAGATCGAAGAGGTCAAAAAAGTTGCCGACAATGCGGCCTACCTGCGCATGCGTACCCGCGTGCACGACGTGATCGGGCAGCGCCTGTCCATCCTCCATCGCTATTTGGAGGAGGGGCGCCTGGACGACGAGTCGCTCGGGCAGATTGACCCATTGCTGCGCTCGATCGCCGCCGACCTGCGCAGTGGTGGTGCCAGTGAGCCTGCAGAGCAGCTGGGTGATATCGTCCATGCTTTTGGCCTGGTGAGCGTGCAGATCGATGTTGAGGGTGTGCTGCCTGAGGACGCGCGTGTCGCCGCCGCATTTTTGCAGATTATCCGCGAGGCCTCGACCAATGCCACCAAGCATGCGCAGGCGCATCGGGTCCATGTGCGCCTGTGGCAGGAGGGGACGGATGCTGACGGCATCGCGCACATGACGATTTCTAACGACGGGTCCCCGGCCCCCGTATCGTATCGCGAGGGAACGGGTATCCCAGGTATGAGGCATGTCGCGCAAGATCTGGGTGGCAGCCTAGAGGTCCATGCCGCCCAGCCCTTTACGCTTACGGTATCCATTCCGCTTAACGCCAACGACACGTCCCAAAGGAGAAACTCATGATCCGCGTGTTAATTGTCGAAGACCAGGCCATTCTGCGCGAAAGCCTGGCGCGCTCCGTTGGCGACCAGCCCGATATGACCGTTGTTTCCGCGATCGCCGATGCCTCCGAGGCCTTGGGTGTCGCGCTCAAGGAGCGCCCGGACATGATACTGATGGACGTGTGCACCGAGCACGACTCAAACGGCATCGTGGCGGCGGCGCGCATCAAGGAGCAGCTGCCCGAGTGTCGCATCATTATCATGACCGGCATGCCCGAGATCACCTTTGTCGATCAGGCCCGTGAGGCGGGCGTCGATAGCTTTGTGTACAAGAACGTCGGTATCGACGAGCTGTTCGCCGTGATGCGCTCCACGCTGGCGGGCTATTGCACGTTTCCCAAGCCGCCCGAGAGCATTTTTTCGGGCACGGCGGCACTCGACGATGTCGAGCTGTCGATTTTGCGCCTTGCCTGCGAGGGCAAGAGCCGCCGCGAGATTGCGGCCGAGCTGTTTATGAGTGAGGGCACCATCAAGCGCCGCATTTCTGAGATCCTGAGCAAGACCGGCTACGACAACATCATGCGTCTTGCCGTGCATGCGGTGACCGAAGGCAGCATCGTCCCCAATATGGAGCGCCCGTAGTCGGTGCGCCGCCCGTGTTCCGGCGCCGTAAAGATAGGCCGCCCGCCGTTTCGCATCTAAAAACGGCGGGCGGCCTGCTTGTATGGGCAGTGCTGTCGGCATAAAAACGACGGGGCCGCAGGATCAACTCCTGCGGCCCCGCCTGGTGTGCGCGGATATGTCCGCCAATCCGCGGCTGTCGGTGTCTGTCGCTACGCGATGGTCGCGGTGTAGGAAGCGACGTCCTCGTAGGAATCGGTCAGGTAGGCGTCGATGCCGATGGTCGTGTTGACCAGGTCGTCAAGGCTGTCAAGCTCGCCGCTCGAGAACGTGAACTCCTCGGTGGCGTTGGTGCCGGGCATCAGGTGAGCCGAGAACCAGGGTTCCTTCATGGTGCCGTTGACGTTGGTCTTGCCGGAAGGAGCGTAGAAGGTCAGGTCCTTGTCGCTCTTGTTGGTGATGTTGACGACAAAGCCGATATCGCCCCAGTCGTCCTTGAACTTCTCGGTGATGGTGATGGTGCACAGATCGTCATCGGCGACGGTGACGGCGGGGGAGATTTCGACGTTCTGGACATCGTCGTCTTCGACGGCCTCATCGATCTCCTCTTCCTTCTCGGCCGCCTCGCGATCCTTCTTCACCGTGCCGGACAGATCCTTGTCGGACTTGGTGAAGATAAGCTTGTCGCCTTCCACCTCAAGGACGAGCTTGTCGTCCTTGAGCTTCAGGTCGTGCGACTCATCTTCGGCGGTGATCGTTACGGTGGTGGCGTCCTTGGCTTCCCATTTCAGGTCGGCGACCTCAAGGAACATATCGAGGACGCCTGTGCCGTCCTCGTCGAGGATCAGGACGCAGTTGAGGCCCCACTCCTTGAGCATATCCATGTACTCATCGGTGAGTTCTTCGCCATCCAAGGTTCCACCCGAGTACTGCCAGCTGCCGACGAAGTTGGCCTTGGGGTCCTTGCCGCCGCCGCTGCAGCCCGTCAGGGCAAAGGCGAGCGCCAGGACGCATGTCAGAAATGCGAGTACGGACTTTTTGAACGTTGTCTTCATGATGTCCTCCTTCATCGAACGAAACCCATAGAAGCAAATGCGGGGGTGGCGGATCCCCCGCCAATTACCAGATAGAGGGGCTAGGGCCGGGGCGTTCCGCAGTTGCTGCAGAACTTGCCGCCGTTTTCGCTGCCGCAGTTGGGGCAGAACCACTTTGCCGGTGCCGGGGCGGGTGCGGGACTGCCGCACTCGGAGCAGAACTTGCCGGTGTTGGTGGCGCCGCAGCTGCAAGTCCACGTGCCGGCCGCAGGTGCGGCGGCGGGAGCCGGTGCGGGGGCGGGAGCCGGAGCCGGCTGCGGGGCGGCCTGCTGCTGTGCCTGGCCGGCGGCGAACAGCTGGCTGGCGTTCATGCCGCCCATGCCACCTGCCATGCCCATGCCCATAAAGCCTGCCATCGCGCCGTTGGGGTTGGCGGCTGCCGCGCGCATCGCATCGCTCTGGGCGCTGGCGATGTTGGCTGCCGCCATGGTGGGATCGCGCATGACCGCGGCCTTCTGCAGGTCCTTGATCATCTGCTCGTCTTCTTGCGAGGCGGCGAGGGAGTGGACGCCAAAGCTTACGATCTCAACGCCGCGCAGGTCACGCCAGTCGGCAGAGAGGACCTCGTTGAGCGCGCGGGCGAGCTCGGTGGTGTGGCCGGGGATGGCGCTGTAGCGGATGCCCATCTCCGAGATCTTGGCAAAGG
>JAXJLC010000188.1:0-2280 GCA_036297365.1 Collinsella sp. | reverse complement strand
GGCCCATGCTGCTGACCCACGAGATCGTTCCGGCGTAGCGCTCACCCAGACGGTCCTCGTAGTACTGGGCGATCTTGATCTTTTGCGTCGCATGGCTGGCGGCGTCGGCGGCGCGCTCGGCATCGCTGCACGCGCGGCAGATTTGCGGCAGGATGCGCGGCAGGGACTCGCGGCCCTTACCGATCAGCCGCGGCGTACGCACCAAGGCGTCCTTGCCGCCCAGCCGCTCGTAGGCCAGCTGCAGCTTGAGTACGCGATGCACCACCAGGTCGGGATAGCGGCGAATGGGACTCGTAAAGTGGCAATAGCACGGCGCGGCGAGTGCAAAGTGACCCTCGTTGCGCGGCTTGTACAGTGCGCGCTGCATACTGCGCAGAAGGAGCGTGTTGACGAGCGGCGCGTTAGCCGTGCCGGCTGCGGCGTCAACTGCCGCCTGCAACTCGTCGGGGCTTCCCAGAGCAATGCCTGCCGCGCGACGGTCATCGATGATACCCAGCTGTGCCAGCGCCACGGCGGCACCATGCAGGCTGTCGGGGCTGGGATCGTCGTGCACGCGATAGCAGGCCTCGATATCGCGGTCGGCCAGCCACTCCGCCACGCACTCGTTGGCCAGCAGCATGGCCTCCTCAATCAGCGACGTGGCACACGAGCGCTCACGGGCCACGATCTGCACGGGTACACCGTCCTCGTCCAACAGCGCACGGATCTCGGCCGTATCAAAGTCGACCGAACCACGCGCGCGACGAATACGACGGCGAAGTTCGGCGAGCTCGTTGGCAGCTACGAGGAAATCCCCCAAGTCGACGTTATAGCCGCGAGCGGTTTCCTCGCACGCAAGCCCGCGCTCGAGCGCTTCCTCGCGCGAGGCTTCAACCGCGGCAACATCCTCGGCGGCACCCTCCAGCACCGAATACTCCACCGCACCGGCACGTACCAGCAACGCCTCGGCGCCGTCATAGTCCATGCGCACGCGCGAGCGAATCACGCTGGGATAGGGATCGTAATGGCGCACGCGACCCTGCGCGTCGAGCTCAATGTCGACGGTAAACGCCAAGCGGTCCTCGTCGGGACGCAGCGAGCACAAATCGTTCGACAGGCGCTCGGGCAGCATGGGCAGCACGCGATCGGCAAGATACACCGACGTCGTGCGATGGCGGGCTTCCAGATCGATATGTCCGTCCCAGGCGACATAGTGCGAAACGTCGGCAATATGGACACCCAGCTTGTAGCCACCCTCGGGCGTGCGCTCCAGCGAAATGGCGTCGTCAAAGTCGCGCGCGTCGACCGGGTCAATCGTAATGACAAAGCGGTCGCGCAGGTCTCGGCGGAGCGGGTCCTTGAGTGCCGAGACCACATCGAGCGAAAGTGCCTCGGCCTCGGCTAGCGCGGCCTCGGGATAAGTATCGGTATAGCCATAGCGCGCCATCACATACTGAACGCCCAAATCGGGCGCATCATCGCCGCCAATACGGCGCTCGATCGTCACGGTGCCCGATTCCAGGCGCGTCGGATATGTCAGAATGCGCGCGACGACCGCATCACCCGGATGAACGCCCAAGCGCTCCGCCGAAGTGTCCTCCGGCAGAATAAAGAAATCGGCCTTAAGGCGAGAATCAAGCGGCTCGATCACCCCGAGCGGGCCGGCGGTCTGGTACGTGCCCACCACACTAATGGCTGCACGCTCGACGACGCCCTCGATTACGGCGCGTCGCTCGCCATGCGGGCTGTTCTTAATGCTCACGGCAACGGTATCGCCGTCCATAATCTCGCGCTTGCCGCGGCCCATGACCTTGTAGTCGCCGTTTTCGGTTACAACGTAGGCGCTATGTTCATGGAGCTGCACGCGTCCGGTCAGACTCGGGCGACGCTCGGTGCGCACCGGCCCGCGCTTATTGCGAGCTCCACGCTTATGCTTGTTATTGCGCCCCATGGCGCCTCCTTACTATCGATGGCCGTTTACACCCCAAGAGTCTACCCAAATGATCCCTAGGGGACGGCAGGATTGCGAGTCACATAGATAGACCAGCGCCGCGATGATCCGCAATCCTGCCGTCCCCTAGGGATCAAAAAACGGGCCGCCCCCAAAAGAGACGACCCGTTGAAGGAACGAATTCCAAGCACGCCTACACGCGCAGATAGCGGCGCATGGCGATGGCGGAACCAAAGAGACCGATAATGACGCCGACCAGAATCAGCGCGGCGTAGGTCACCAGGTAGTACTGCATCGGCAGCGCAAACGACATCCAGCCGATGCTCTCCTGCAGACGCGGAACCATCAGG
>JAXJLC010000187.1:0-8233 GCA_036297365.1 Collinsella sp. | reverse complement strand
TGCCCCAAGCGGACAAAGTGGGAAAAGTCGTTGGCGGCCACGGCGTCGTACACGGCGTCGACGGCGTCAAAGACCTCCGGGGACATGGGGTTGTAGAACTCCGTGTCGCCCGGCTGAATCCCTATGAAGACGATATCTTCGCACGATTGCTCGATTTCCTCGATCAGAATCGACAAAGGGAGCGAATGCGTGGTGAACATCGACTTGCGGGCCACGTCACGTTTGTCGAGCAAGCGGATGGCGCCGACGGGCAGCGCCATGTCGGCGGCATCGACCAAGACCAGACGCGGCGGACGCTCGCGCTTGACCTCGATAATGTCGTCCTCGGGCGTTTGGCCTCCGTCGATGGTGTACCAACCGGCGATGGGTGCGTCCTCCATCTTTTTGGAGAGCACGGGGCCGGCGGCATCGTCGGCACGCAGCACGCTTCCCGCCGTGAGTACGATACCCTCAAACGGGGCGCCGTTCACACGTCCATCCACAACGTGACCCATTACTGCAACCTTCCCGTCAGATACACGCCCGACACATCGCGCACGCGCTCCACCAAATCGCGGAACTTCATTAAGAACGCGACCTGCTGGGCATGCAGGCCAAAGTCGTCGTCGAACACCGAGATGCCGGCCTTGGCCGACCCGCGAAAACCGCGCTCGTCGAGCAGCGCATCGCAGGCCTCGAGCAGCGACGGCACCGCCGCCTTGTCGAGCTGGCACTCGCCAAAGGAGCGGATGGCCTCAAACTTGGTTTTGGCCTCCCCCTCCGGCAACGCGTCGATAAGCGTATAGAACACATCCACCGGCACCGACAGGCGCGGCTCAAAGCAGTCGAGCACGCCGGTGTGGTGGCCCACGGCGAGCGTGTAGTACAGCACGTCGCAGGCCTCCTGGGGAACGTCTTCCTCGGTCTCCACAAACTTACGCGTGAGCTCGTAGAAGACCACCTGGTCGGGCGCATGGCCCAGGCAGGGGTCGGCGACGCCCTCGGCGGCCTCGTCGCTTGCGCGCGAGGCATCGCCAAAAGAGCCGCCGAGCATGCCGGGGCCCGCAAAGTAACCAGAGCGGTCCGTGAGCTCCATCTAGCGACCTCCGGCCAGCACCAGATCCTGCAGCGCCGAGTAGACCTCAACGCGGCGCGGATCGTCCTGCTTGTCGATGAGCAGCGCCATGGCACCGCGGATATCGCCCTTGGGCGCGCCCTCGAGCGTATCCATAAACTCGTTGGCCAAATCGCGGCCGTAACGGTATCCGCTCATGGTGCGAGCCTCGCGCTCGATGGCAACGCGCAGCTTGTACGGCACGCCGGGGTGCAGGATATCGGCCTGCTCGCCGGCGGCCTCCACCGTGGTCTCGGCATGGAGCTTTTGGTCCAGCAGACCGAGTGCCATGGCGAAGCCGTAGATGGTCTGCGCGGGGCTGGGCGGGCAGCCGGGGATGTAGACGTCGACCGGCAGAATCTTGTCCGTGCCGCCCCAGACGCAGTAGTTGTCGTAGAAGATGCCACCGGTGCAGCCGCACGCGCCATAGGACACCACGATCTTGGGATCGGGTGCGGCCTCAAAGGCGCGCAGAGCCGGCATGCGCATGGCACGCGTCACGGCACCGGTATACAGCAGCACATCGGCGTGACGGGGCGAAGGCACGACCTTGATGCCAAAGCGCTCGACGTCGAAGACGGGCGTGATGGAACCGAAGATCTCGATCTCGCAGCCGTTGCAGCCGCCGCAGTCAACGCGGTAGACGTACACCGAGCGCTTGATCTTCTTAAGAAGGGTCGCCTTGGCCTTCTCGATGCTCTCGTCGAGCTCGATCTTGGTCGGGCGGTACTGAAGCCGCTCGGGCAAAAGCGTGGGTTCGGCCATGGTTACTCCTCCTTCGTTTCAAAATCCATGATGATGCCCTCGACCGGCGCCGGACCGGCGGGAATCTCGGGCGCATCGGGGTTAAGCTCGCGGTCGATATACTCCGGGTTCACACCGTGGCCGCCCAGATACTCCATGCCGGGGCCCTGAGGCTCACCGGACGCAAGCGTCTCGTTGGCAGCCATGCCGTGCGCGTTGCCGGTCTTTACGGCCGAGGCGGCGCGCAAGGCGTCGAGCTCGCGCTTGCACTCCTGGCACATACCGACGGTACGGGCGGCCTGCTTGGCCTCCATGCCGCCGGCCTTTTGCAGCAGGCGCTTGGCGTAGTCGATCTCCTTGTGCGGGGCGAACGGCTTGCCACAGCGCGAGCAGTGCTCGAGCGTATAGACGCTCTTGCTGGTGAGGTCGTCCTTGCTCATGACGGCCAGCTCAAACTCCTCGGTGAGCTTGATGGCCTCCATGGGGCAGGCTTCCTCACAGCGGCCGCAAAAGATGCAGCGACCGTAGTCGATCGACCAGGTGATGGTATCGGCCGCAAGGTCGGTGTCCATGCGAATGGCATCGGCCGGGCACGCCACGCCGCAGGCACCGCAGGCGATGCAGAGCTCGGCATTGTGCTCGGGCTTGCCGCGCATGTCCTTGTTGGTGGGGAACGGCGCAAACGGGTACTTGACCGTCGCGTCGCCGGCCTTGGCGTTAACCTTCCAAAGCTTCAGCATATTAGAGCGCCTCCTCATCGAGCGGAGCGGCCATGGTGCCCTCGCCCGCAAGCGGCGACTTGTCGCGCCAGACGTTCTCGAACTGCTCCTTGTCGAGCACGTGGTCGCGCTTGGCGGCGACATCGGTCACCGTCACGCGGTCGGTGCAGGAGTAGCACGGGTCGAGCGAGCCGACGATCAACGCAGCGTCACCCACGGTGTTGCCGCGGAACATGTAGCGCAGGACCGGCCAGTTGCTGTACGTGGCGGCCTTGGCGCGCCAGCGGTAGCACTTCTGGTTGTTGCCGAGCATGGCCCAATGCACGTCCTCGCCGCGCGGCGCCTCGGTGGCGCCGATGGCGTACTTATGCGGGGTGTACTCCCAATCCGTGGTGAGGATGGGGCCCGACGGGCAGTTCTCGAGCATGGTCTCGATCATGTCGATCGAATCATAGACCTCCTGGATGCGAACGGCGGTACGGCCGAAGGCATCGCAGGTGTCGGCCGTGGCGGAGTGCATCTTTTGGACGTCCGGATCGGCGTAGCCGTCGAAGGGATGGTCAAAGCGCACGTCGCGGGCATAGCCCGAGCCACGCATGAGCGGGCCGACCGGCGAGAAGTCGCGTGCGATCTTGCGATCCAGAATGCCGATGCCACTCGTACGCTCAATAAAGTTGGGCGTGGAGAGCAGCATGTCGACGAGTTCCTGAACCTCGGAGCGCAGCTGGTGGATGGTCGTGAGCGTGGAGAGCTTCTGCTCGGCCAAAATGTCGCGACGCACGCCGCCGATCACGTTAAGGCCGTAGGTCTTGCGGTGACCGGAGAGCTTCTCGGCCAGGTCCATGGACTTCTCGCGGACGCGGAAGAACTGCTGGAAGCCGGAGTCGAAGCCCGTATAGTGCGACGCCAGGCCAATGTTGAGCAGATGCGAGTGCAGGCGCTCGACCTCGAGCATGATGGCGCGGATGTACTGGGCGCGCGGCGGGACATGAATGCCCTGGGCGCGCTCGACGGCCTCGGCATAGGCCACCGAGTGGGCGCAGCCGCAGATGCCGCAGATGCGGTCGGCAAGGAACGTCACGGCATCATAGTTCAGGCGCGTCTCGGCGACCTTCTCCATACCGCGATGCACGTAGAACAGGCGGTAGTCGGCATCGACGATCGTCTCGCCCTCCACGAACAGGCGGAAGTGGCCGGGCTCGTCGGAGGTGATGTGCAGCGGTCCCATGGGGACGAGCGTAGTCTCCTTGCCCTTGGTGTCGGCCAGGAATTCGTAGTTTTCCATGTCGCTCGCGGGGGCGGGGCGGAAACGGTAATCCATCGAATCCTTGCGCAACGGGTACAGCCCGCTGGGCCAATCGTCGGGAAGCACCAGGCGACGGCGGTCGGGCAGACCCTCGGGAATCAGGCCAAACATATCGCGCAGCTCGCGCTCGCCCCACACGCAGGCGGGGACGAACGGCGTCACGGACGGGAACGTCATCTTGGCGGGGTCGACCTCGGCACGCACGGTAACCCAGCCGGGGTCCTCCCCCTCCATGGAGATGACGTAGTACACGGCGTAACGGCCGCACAGGCTGCGCTCGTCGTTGCCGACAATCACAGGAATCCAGCCGTAGCGCTCGTAATACAGGTAGTGGACGGCCTCGGGCAGACGGTCCAGCTTGACGGTGATCGTCAGCTGGTCCTCGCACTGCCATTCGACCTTCTCGATAGCGCCCGGCACTGCAGCGCGCAGGGCCTCGACGTGGCTTTCGCAGCGACGAGCGTAGTCCTTCTTTTCAGGTTCTGCCATGGTGCTAATTCACCTCACTTGTCTTGGTCTGGGAACTGAACACCATGCGGTAGAGAGGGGCCTCGTGGAGCTCTTCGACGCTCTGGTTCAAAACGACGGACGTTGCATCCTCGACGCCGCTCGTGATGGCGACCGGGGTGGCGATACCGAACCACATGACCACGATCGCGAGGGCGATCTCGGGGATGATCATGAGGGCGGGCACCTCGTGGCGCTTCATGCCCTCGGGCGCCTTGCCGAAGATGGACTTGAGCGCGATGCCGGTAAGGGCGAAGTACACGCCGGTGAGGCCGATGGCCACGAGCACGACCACCCAGATGGGACCGGACTGAACGCCGGCCACGAAGGTGAGGAACTCGGAGATGAACAGGGCGAACGGCGGGAAGGCGGCGAGCGCGAGCAGGGCGATGATGGTGAGCGCTGCCGTGACGGGAGCGATCTCGACGACGCCCTTGATCTTGTTCAGGTCGCGGGTGTGGTAGATGTGCTGGATGTTACCGGCCATGCAGAAGGCGAGCGCCTTCGTGAAGCCGTGGAAGATGCAGTGCAGCAGGCAGGCGGCGATACCGAGCGGGCCACCGATACCCAGGCACAGCGCGACCACGCCGACGTTGTCGACGGAGGAGTACGCGAAGCGGCGCTTGATATCGTCCTGCTTGAAGATGCACAGGGCAGCCACCAGGATGGACAGCGTGCCCAGGATGAGCAGGAGCGTTCGCGGATAGGTGTCGCCCACCGTGATGATGGACAGGGAGTAGAAGCGGATGATCACCAGCATGGCGCACTTGAGCAGCACGCCCGAGAGCAGCGCGGAGACCGGGCTCGGAGCCTGGGAGTGCGCATCGGGCAGCCAGGTGTGCATGGGGAACAGGCCCGCCTTGGTGCCGAAGCCGATGACGATGAACGCGAACGCGAGGCGCACGAGCATCGGGTCGAACTGGTCGGCGTAGGGCATGATGGAGGTGAGGAAGGCGGCCTCATGCGCGTTGGGCATGATATCGGCGGCGTTCGCGTAGATGAGCAGCGTGCCGAACAGGCCGAAGGCCACACCGGCGGTGCAGACCATCGCGTACTTCCAAGACGCCTCGAGCGCCTGCTTGTTCTTGTAGATGCCCACGAGGAACACGGTCGACAGCGTAGTGGCCTCGACCGCCGCCCAGGTGAGGATGATGTTGTTGGACAGGCAGGCGAGCAGCATCGTGAAGACGAACAGGCTGAACAGCGCGTAGTACTGCTTGGTGCGCTCGGCCGGCATGGTCTTCTCCTCGATATCGATCTTGATATAGGAGATGGAGTACACGCCGGTGATGAACCCGATGATGCCTACCAGAAGGACGAAGATCGACGAGAGCGAATCGAGATGGAGCCACAGGCCCAAAGCGTCGATATTCTGCCCGCTCGAGAGCATGGTTCCCGCGGTGACGACCGAAAGGACAAGGGTCGCCGCGACGGAGATGGTGTTGAGCCCCGCGAAGACGTTGTAGGACGTCGTCTTGGGGAGCGCAGCCATAATCAGGGAGAACACGAGAGGACAAGCGAGCAGGGCGACCGTCAGCATTGAAACATCCATGGCCTACCCCTTCAATTCGGTCAGGTCGTGGGAGTCGAGCGACTTGGTGTCGTTCCAAATCCTCACGACGACGGCGGACATGATGATGACGGCGAAGATGGCGTCGGTGGCGATGCCGATCTCGATGATCTCGGGGGCCGTGGGCGCGAGCAGAGCGAGCGTCGCGTGGCTACCGTTCTCCATAAGGCAGTACCCGAAGATTTGCTTGAGGATGTTGCGCTGGGAGATGATGCACGTGAGGCCGACGAAGAAGTGCGCGAAGCTGATGGCGAGGGCCGGAGTAGCCACCTCAGCGGTGGGCAGGCTCAGGCGCGTGACCACCGCGAAGCAGATGGCCACCTCCAGACCGGTGAGGATGATGGTCCAGGCCGGTTTGATGGAGGAGGTCAGCGTGCTATCGGCAGGCGAACCCATCTTTTTGTAGGCACGGTTGAGAATGAACGGAACGAGGATCACCTTGGTGACGAAGGCCGACGCGGCCCACATGAGAAGCTCGGTGGCACCGGTGGTGAGGCCCAGGGTGAGCAGCACGCCCACCAGGACAACCGACTGGATCGCGTACCACTTAATGGCGGACGGGATGGTCTTCGAGACGACCACCATGGTGGAGGTCACGATCAGAAGACCGCCCAGGATATTGACTAACGAATAACCCATGTCCTACCTCCTAACCCATCCAACTAGAGGACAGAGGACCGGCGACGACGACCATGATCATGAGGACGACGAACACGAACGCCATGGCGCGCGGAAGGGGCTGGCCGGCGGCCACGGTCTCGCTCGGCTCACCGGGCAGGACCTTACCCATCCAACGCAGGAACCATGCGAAGGTGGCGACGGTCTCGACGACCATGACGCACACGAGGACGAAGATGACCGTGTTGGAAGCACCAACCGCGAAGCCACCGGAAATAATCTGGAACTTGGAGAAGAACGTGCTCATGGGGGGCACGCCGGCGATAGCGGTCGCGGCGACCGCGAAGCCCACGCCCGTGACCGGGTACTTCTTCATGAGGCCCTGGATCTTGGGCAACATACGGGTTCCCAGCGTGAAGCTGAGGGAGCCGGCGATGAGGAAGAACAGGGTCTTGGTGAACGCGTGGTTGAAGATGTGCTCGACGGCGCCGTTGAACGCCATCTGGCTTCCGAACACGGAGAGGCCCAGGCCGAAGAACACGTAGGCGAGCTGCGCGATCGTCGAGAAGGCGAGCAGGCGCTTCATATCCTTCTGGGGCAGGTACATGAGGAAGCCGAAGAGCATGGTCACGACGGCGTCGATGATGGCGACCCAACCGACGATCTCGGGGATATCGCCGGCACTCGCAAGAGCGCGGGCGAACACGCACACGCCGACCTTCACCATGGACGCGCCATGGAGGTAGGCGGAAACGGGCGTGGGGGCCTCCATTGCGGAGGGCAGCCACATGTAGAGCGGGAACTGGGCGGACTTGGCCCAAGCGGCGAACAGGATGAGCAGCAGCACGACGGTCTTCATACCGGAATCGAGCTGGGAGATCGCGCCCAGCGCGAACGTGCCGGTTCCGGCGAACAGGAAGGCCGCGCCGATGTAGAGTCCCAGAGCGCCGATATGGGTGATGATGAGCGCCTTCATACCGGCCTTCTTGGCCGTGGGCGTCATGTAGTAGCTGATGAGGCCCCAGGAGCACACGCCGGTGATCTCGAAGAAAACGAGCTGGCCGACGATGGTGGAGCTGTAGGCGAGACCGGCCATGGCGCCGATGAACGTGGAGAAGTACACGTAGAAGCGGCGACGGGGCGCGTCGGGATGCTCCTTGTTCTTATCGCTCATGTACGGGAACGAATAGATGACGACGAGCAGGCCGATAGCGACGAACGCGGGTGCGAGCAGCGTGCTCATCCGGTCGAATATGAAGCCCATGACCAAGGTCTGGCCCATACTCGCCCAGGTTACATCGACCGCGTTCATGCCGTTTCCGGCAAACGTCGCGGCCAAGCCAACGGAAGCGACCGTGGCGATGCCGCCGGCAAAGGCGCAGATCCATTTAGCGTAGGGACGCGGCAGCATGACGATGAGCAGGGAGCCCAGCATGGGGACGGCGATCGCCACCATGGCAAAGAGGGACAAGCTCGATTCGATTGACATAGTTTCTCCCTTCTCCCTACACGCCTACGACGACGAAGACGAACGCGAGGACCGCGATGCCGACGACGGCCCAGGTCTGGTTACCGAGCACCTTGAAGCGCGAACGGGAAACGGAGTTCTCGAGCACGCCGCAGACAACGAAATCGACCAGGCACTTGACAAGGAAGACGACGGCGCCCACGAGAGC
>JAXJLC010000186.1:0-4793 GCA_036297365.1 Collinsella sp. | reverse complement strand
TGGTATCGGGGGCAATCTGAACCTTGACCTTGCGGTCGTTGAGCGTAAAGGAAAGATCGATGAGTTTGGCAGCCATTAGCGCACCTCGCTAGAATCGACGCCGGGCACGCGGCGGCAGGAATACTCGTCCGTGGCAAACTTAGGAATCTGCACGCCCTCGAGCTCGTGCGCAAGTGCGGCCGAAAGCTCGATGCCGGCGGCGCGACGCACAGCCTGGACGGCAAGCGGGGCCGAGATGCGGCGGCGGTAGTCGGCCGAGCCCCACAGGTTGGTGCCATAGCTCAGCGCGCGTACGGACGCGGCCAGGGCGCGTAGCTCGTCCTCGGAAGGCTGCTCGGCGGTAAGGCCGCATGCCTCACCCTGCAGCAGGGTCGCGCGCAGCGGGCGGGCGCCCACGGTGACATGCCAGGTGTTATCCCACCAGGCAGCGGTGACGTTGAGCGAGGGGAAGTCCGTCGCGGCCTTGCGCACGGCCTCGTAGCTTGCGCGATAGTCGTGCTTAACGACCACGACGTGCTCGATCACATCGCGCACGTAGCCCATGTCCACGAACTCGGCGAGCGGCACGCGACCGGCGCCCGTCAGCTCAACATAGGAATCGAGCGCGAGGAAGGCGGAGAGCACGTCCGAGAAGCCAAAGCGGCCGTAGATGCTGCCGCCCACCGTGGCGGTATTGCGCAGCTGCACGCCCACGATATCGTGGACGGCGAACTCAAAGACGTTGTTGACAAGCGCGTTGAGCTCGACATGGCGCTCGAGCTGGCGCAGGGTGCACATGGCGCCGATGCGAAACTCGGTCTCGGTCTCCTCGATCTGATCGAGTCCGCAGGCCGAAAGGTCAATCGCCGTCGCCACGCGACGCGAACCCAGGCGCATCCAGATGCCGCCGCCCACAATCTTGTTGTTGCGGTTCTTCTGTAAGAGCTCATAGGCTTCGGCCGCGTTTCCAACACGGACGTAGGTACCGAACTTGAGCACGTTCTCCCCCATCTCTTCACTTGTCCAGTACTTTTAAGTGTACCAAACGAGGGGCCGCACACCGTTTTAGGACAAAATCCACCCACCCATCCATAACTTGCGGTGATATACGGACTGATTAGCCGTTCTGGGACGCTTAACAGTCCGTATATCACCGCAAGTTATGAGGAGTCCTCCGGGATAGAAAAGGCTCCCAGCCACATAGCTGAGAGCCTCATCACATGCTATGTCGAGCGAAGATTTAGCAGATGCCCTGGGCGAGCATGGCGTCGGCGACCTTCAGGAAGCCGGCGATGTTGGCGCCCATGACAAAGTTGCCCTCCTGGCCATACTCCTTGGCGGTGTCGTCCACGTTATGGAACATGCCGCGCATGAGCTGCTCGAGCTTGCCGTCGACCTCCTCGAAGGTCCAGGACAGGTGCTCGGCGTTCTGGCTCATCTCCAGGCCGGACACGAGCACGCCGCCGGCGTTGGCAGCCTTACCGGGCATAAAGGCGACGCCGTTCTCCTGGAAGTAGGTCGTGGCCTCGATGGTCGTGGGCATGTTCGCGCCCTCGCCGACCACCTTGCAGCCGTTGGCGACGAGCGCCTGGGCATCCTCGAGCAGCAGCGTGTTCTCGCGAGCGCAGGGCAGCGCAATATCGCAGGGAAGCTGCCACACGCCGCGGCCGTCGCCCTCGTGCCACACGGCGTTGGACTTCTCGTCGACGTACATGGCGAGCGTAACGCCCTTGTCGTGGCCGGAGCGCTTCTTGTTATAGACGTGCTCGAGCACGGTGTAGTCGATGCCGTCGGGATCCTCGACCCAACCGTGGGTATCGGAGCAGGCGAGCACCTTGCCGCCGAGCTGAGTGACCTTCTGGACCGCGTAGATAGCGACGTTGCCGGAGCCATGCACGACGACGTTCTTGCCCTCGAAGGAGTCGCCGCGGCTCTTGAGGTACTCATCCACAAAGTAGGCCAGACCGTAACCGGTGGCCTCGGTACGGGCGAGCGAGCCGCCAAAGGAGAGGCCCTTGCCGGTGAGGACGCCGGTCCACTCGTTGGTCAGGCGCTTGTACTGACCGAACAAGTAGGCAACCTCACGGCCGCCAACGCCCAGGTCGCCGGCGGGAACGTCGGTGTTGGGACCGATGTGGCGATAGAGCTCGGTCATGAAGGACTGGCAGAAGTGCATGATCTCGTTGTTGGACTTGCCCTTGGGGTCAAAGTCGGAGCCGCCCTTGCCGCCGCCCATGGGAAGGGTGGTCAGGCTGTTCTTGAGGATTTGCTCCAGGCCCAGGAACTTGAGCATGCCCAGGGTGACCGTCGGGTTAAAGCGCAGGCCGCCCTTGTAAGGTCCAATGGCAGAGTTGAACTCGACGCGGTAACCGCGATTGACCTGAACCTTGCCCTGGTCGTCGACCCAGGGAACACGGAACATGACGATGCGCTCGGGCTCGACGAGGCGCTCAAGCAGGGCGGCCTCCTCGTACTCGGGATGGGCGTCGAGCGCCGGCTGGATGGTGCCGAGAATCTCGGTCGCGGCCTGGATGAACTCAGGCTGCTCGGGATAGCGGGCCTTGAGCTCTTCGAGAACTTTCTGCGTGTAGCTCATGCTTCCTCCAATTGATGGAAAAGAAAAGTGTCGTTCGAGGCGCCCCATGCGCCGCGAGCTTTATCGAGTATGGATAATATCGCACTGTTGCAGCAAAGTTTCGCATAAGCCGACGAGCAGATGTTTCGTTTTGATTACGATGCAGGTAGAAGCGTTTTTGAGTGCCCAACGCGCAAATCGCGTGTTTCGAAGCTGTTTCGTCCACATGTTCCAAACCACCACATTGGGCACCTTTGTGGTGGTGTTGGTGGTTAGAGGACGAGCTGATGGTAGTCGGCAGGGGTTATGCGGCCCTCGGTGGCAGCGCGGAAGGCGGCGAGCGCATCACCCGAGAACGGCATGGCCCAGCACAGACCGCAACCTGCGGTAATGGAGCCGGGCAAAGGCATAATGCGCCCGGGCACGCCGGCATTCAGGCAAAGCTGCTCGCACTCCATCACATCGAAGGTGCTATCGAACGAAACGATGATCTTGCGCTCGTGGTCGAGGGCATCACCGGACGGGCCTTCGCGGTGTGCCTCACGATACGCCGCAGCGGCCGCCTCCTCTTCCGCAGTATGTCCACAGCCACCGCAGCCGCAGGTACAGGGCTCGGAACCATCGCAAGTGCAAGGCTCTCCCGTGTCGGGACAAATATCGTGAGACATGGCAACTCCAATCGTCTAGGCGAGTAACTCGGCCGCCGCAAACTCCTCGGGCGTATTGACGTTCTCGAAGCAGAGCGTCGAGCCCGCGGCCTTAACGATTTGCGGCTCATCCATATAACCGGCCTGAACGCGATTGATCAGGCAGCGAATGCGCTGTCGGTCGCAGGAGAGCAGCTCTTGGGCAACCGGAGCACACGCATCACGGCGCCAGACGGCGCAAAGCGGCTCAATCCCCCGCTCCTCGCGCGGCACGCACACATCGAGCACCTCGGCCTCAACATGATCGGCAAGCGCGCCGATGAGTTCCGGCGAGACAAACGGCATATCGCAGGCTACGATCGCCACAAGCGGCAATCGGGCCGCGGCCAACGAGCTCGCGATGCCGCGCATGGCGCCCGCCGACCCTTCAAGGTCCGCCACCACACGCGGCACCAGGCCGCCAAACGTGCGCTCCTCAAGGTAGGCAAGCTCGCTGGGACGCGAAGTCGTCACGACCAACTCACCGGCAACTGGCGCCAACCGACCCAGCACGCGCTCGATGAGCGACTCGCCGCAAAACGCCATGCGCGCCTTATCGCAGCCCATGCGCGAGGACAACCCGCCCGCCTGGACGACACAAGAAAGATCGGCACGTCTTACGGTAGTCATACGGCAAAACACCTCCATCGGCATGCTCGTAACCCGGCGCACGAAGCTAAATACAGCCGCCGAAATAGCGGCGCTACGAAAAGCTCGTGCAAAAACAAAACAGCGCCTTTGCGGCACGCAGCAAGACCGCGAGCACAAAAGCGCTGGTAGCGTATGGCGGGAACGTATGTGAATCGAACACATCCAAGACGTTTTGCACGCCTCGCAACGGTTTTGAGGACCGCGGAGCCCACCGGAGCCCATCCGTTCCCAAGTGCGGCGGTATTTTACCAAACCGAGCAGCCAATCTAGCGCAGGGAGCGCAGGCCGCCGGCTTCCTTGTCGAGCACCGTAAAGCGCACGGCATCCAGGTGCTCCAAGATGCTGATGGCGCGCTTGCGCGACACGCCCAAGGACTCGCGCAGCACGCTCGTGGTGGCAGCGCCGCCGGCTGCCTCAATGGCGGCGGCGACGAGTTCGCGCGCATGGGCCTCGGCCGCAGCGGACAGGGCAACGTCGCGCTCGACCTTCACGATCGAGCGGTTGAGCGAAAGCTCGCGCAGGGCGCGCGTCATGGTGTCGCGATCGAGCTGCAACTGCTCGCCCACTTCGGGCAACGTCGGTGCATCGAGGCCGGCTTCGTCAAGCAGCGCGACGATCCGCTCGCATGCCTCGCGCACCGCGCGTGCCGCCGCGGCGGCCGAATGCGGATCGAATACCTCGGCGCCCTCGGCGGCGCACACGCCACGCGAGCAGCCCTCGGCAATCAGAGCCGCGGCAACGACTTCATCGGCGGCAGGCCACGCGGCATGGGCGACGGCGCCGGGCGTAAAGCCCGTCTCCTTAGGAGACGCTGTGTGCATGGCTGACAGGGTAGCCGCCAGTGCGTCCATCGCAGCGTCGAGCACCACGGTGTCCGCCAAGAGGTCCGCATCACCCACGGC
>JAXJLC010000185.1:0-1923 GCA_036297365.1 Collinsella sp. | reverse complement strand
GTACAAGGAGGGCCTGGACCTTCTCGTCGTGCCCTCCGCCGAGCTCTCCCGCGGCCGCGGCGGCCCGCGCTGCATGAGCATGCCCTTCTGGCGCGAGGACCTCTAAGTCTTTCCGTTTCCGGTGCGGTCCCCCTACAACCGCACCGGTTTCGCCCGTCAAACGGGTTACACTAATTACTTACGTAATTCATTTCTTCGAAAGGAAACGAACCATGGGTGTTAACCTCTCCGGCCGTAGCTTCCTCAAGCTCCTCGACCTCACCACCGAGGAGATCGAGTACCTGCTCAAGCTCTCCAAGAACTTCAAGGACATGAAGCGCGCTGGCGTTCCGCACCGCTATCTCGAGGGCAAGAACATCGTTCTGCTCTTCCAGAAGACCTCCACTCGTACCCGCTGCGCCTTCGAGGTCGGCGGCATGGATCTAGGCATGGGTGTCACCTACCTCGATCCGGGTTCGTCGCAGATGGGCAAGAAGGAGTCCATCGAGGACACCGCCCGCGTTCTCGGTCGCATGTATGACGGCATCGAGTTCCGCGGCTTTGCCCAGGACGACGTCGAGGAGCTCGCTGCTAAGTCCGGCGTGCCCGTGTGGAACGGCCTGACCACTGAGTGGCATCCCACCCAGATGCTCGCCGACATCCTGACCGTCCAGGAGAACTTCAACTACGACATCAAGGGCAAGACCCTCGTCTTCATGGGCGACTGCAAGAACAACGTTGCTCGCTCCCTCATGGTTGTCTGCTCCAAGCTCGGCATGAACTTCGTGGCCTGCGGCCCCGAGGAGTGCATGCCCGCCGACGACGTCATCGAGGCCTGCAAGCCCATCGCCGAGGCCAACGGCTGCACCATCAAGCTGACCACCGACGTCAAGGACGGCGTCACCGGTGCCGACGTTATCTACACCGACGTGTGGGTCTCCATGGGCGAGCCTGACGAGGTCTGGGCCGAGCGCATCGCTCAGCTCACCCCGTATCGTGTCACCTCCGAGGTCATGGCTATGGCCAACCCGGGTGCCATCTTCCTGCACTGCCTGCCCAGCTTCCACGACACCAACACCACCATTGGCGCCGAGAAGTGCGAGCAGTTCGGCATCACCGAGCAGGAGGTCACCGACGAGGTCTTCGAGAGCCCCGCTTCCAAGGTCTTCGACGAGGCCGAGAACCGCATGCACACCATCAAGGCCGTCATGTACGCCACGCTCAAGTAAGTGCATCTAGCATCTCGCTCGGGGTGTATTGTTGAACACCCCGAGCGGCTTTATCTGGTAAAAATCTCGCATCGAGCGGCAGGCACGGCACGGAAGAGCCGCTTCGGGCGAGATCAGTAAATGATTTATGAAGGGGGGATGAGAACTATGACTGAGACCGCTAAGAAAAAGCGCGGTATGCCTTCATCGTTCACCATTCTTCTTGCTCTGCTGGCAATTGTCGCAGTGATTACCGTTATCGTCTCCGGCACGTCCGGCGGCGCGGTTACTGCCGCCCGTCTGAGCGATTTCTGCACCGCCCCGATTAAGGGCTTCGCTGACGCTCTGCCCGTCTGCCTCTTCGTTATGATCCTGGGCGGCTTCCTCGGCATGATGACCGAGACCGGCGCCCTGGACAACGGCATCGCCGTCCTGGTGCAGAAGCTTAAGGGCAACGAGATCATGCTCATTCCCGTGCTGATGCTCATCTTCTCCCTCGGTGGTACCACCTATGGTATGTGCGAGGAGACCGTTCCCTTCTACGCCCTGCTTGCCGCTACCATGATGGCCGCTGGCTTCGACCCGATGGTCGGTGCCGCCACCGTCCTGCTCGGCGCTGGCTGCGGCTGCCTGGGCTCCACGGTTAACCCGTTCGCCGTCGGCGCTGCCGTCGACGCTCTGACCGGCGTTGGCATTGAGGTCAACCAGTCCATCATCATCGGCCTCGGTGCCGTCC
>JAXJLC010000184.1:0-11629 GCA_036297365.1 Collinsella sp. | reverse complement strand
GACATTTATGCGCTCCGCCCCGGTGGAGGCGATTGAGGTTGCCGGCTCGGGCAACGATGCGCACTTTACGCTGGCCACACCTGCCGGCGATGTGCGCTGCCGCTATCTGATCAACGCCGCGGGCAACGGCGCAGCAGACATCTCGCATATGGCGGGGGCCGAGGAATTCCAGATGGTCTGGCGCCAGGGCAACATTGTGGTGCTGGACAAAGAGCCGCGCGCGCTGATGCCGCTCTACCCCGTGCCCATGCCCGTTTCCAAAGGCGTTATCGTCACGGGCACCGTGCACGGCAACACCGTGATCACCGCGACCGCTGCCGTGCGCGAGCCGGGCGACACAGAAACTTACGCGACCGATGTCAACGCGCTCCTGACCGGCGCGCGCAAGCTGGTTCCCGATCTGGACACGCGACGCGTGGTTCGCGCGTTTGCCGGCGGACGTCCGGTCATTAAGGGAACGAACGACTTTTTTATTGGGCAGTCAGCCTTGGTGCCGGGGCTGTTCCAGGCAGCGGGCATTCAATCGCCAGGCGTGGCGAGCGCACCGGCCATTGCCGAGCGCATGGAGCACGTGATGCGCGAGGCGGGCGTTGCTTTGCGCGAACGGGCCGATTGGGATCCGATTCGGCGCGCGCCGGACGACTTCGACCGTGCGCCGCTTGCGCGCAAGGAGGAGCTCATTGAGTCCGACCCTGCATGGGGGCAGATCGTCTGCCGCTGTGAGACGGTGCCCGAGGCCGAGATTGTTGCCGCGATTCGACGCCGCCCGGGTGCGGTTTCGGTCGAGGGCGTCAAACGCCGCTGTCGCGCGGGCATGGGCCGCTGCCAGAGCGGCTTTTGCCAGAGCCGCGTGGTGGCGATTCTGGCCCGAGAGCTGGGCTGCGACCCCAGTGAAGTGCTGTTGGAGGACGCTGGCTCATGGCTCGTTGAGGGACCTTTGAAGGGGGTGCGCTAGGATGGCGGAATTCGGATCGAGTGCGATTGATGGCGGCGGCGTTGAGGCAGTACCCACGCAGGCGTTCGACGTGGTCGTTATCGGCGGCGGACCCGCCGGCATGGCGGCCGCGCTTTCCGCGCATAAGGCCGGCGCGCGTGTGGCCATCGTAGAGCGCGAACAGCACCTGGGCGGAATACTCCGCCAGTGCATTCACCCGGGTTTTGGCCTTTCGCACTTTAAGCAGGAGCTCACCGGCCCCGAGTACGCGCAGCGCTTTATCGACCAGGTGAGCGCGACCGACATCGCGCTGTTCTTGGGCAGCATGGTGCTTGGGATTGATTCGAGCGAGGGCGCGGGTGCGGGCGACCCGGACACGGACGAGGGCACGGGAGATGCCGCAGTCCATACCGTCACGCTCATGAGCCGTACCGGCATGCTTCAGCTCACCGGGCGTGCGGTCGTCCTTGCTATGGGATGCCGCGAGCGCACACGCAGCGAGATCAAGATCCCCGGCAGCCGCCCCGCCGGCGTATTTACGGCCGGCCTGGCGCAGCGATACATCAATATCGAAAACCTCAAGCCCGGCTCGCGCGCCGTCATTTTGGGCTCGGGCGACATCGGGCTGATCATGGCGCGCCGCTGCACGCTCGAGGGTATTTCGGTCGAGGGCGTGTACGAGCTCATGCCGTACGCCAACGGTCTGCGCCGCAACGTCAAGAACTGCCTGGACGACTTTGGCATTCCGCTTCACCTGTCTACTACCGTCACACGCGTAATCGGACGCGACCGCGTGGAGGCCGTCGAGGTGAGTAAGGTCGACGAGCACCTGGCACCCATTCCGGGGACCGAGCGCGTTGTTCCGTGCGACACGTTGCTGCTTTCGGTGGGTCTGATTCCCGAGAACGAGCTTTCGGTGGGCGCGGGCGTTGAACTTGACCCGCGCACGCGCGGCGCCGTGGTGGACCAGAGCCTGCAAACGGGCGTGCCTGGCATCTTTGCCTGCGGAAACGTGCTGCACGTGCATGACCTGGCAGACAACGTGACGACCGAATCCGAGCGCGCCGGTGCGGCTGCGGCGGCGTACGCGCTGGGTGGCAGCGCGAATGTCGAACACGGTACTGCGGACCCGGTCTGCCAGCTCACGGTCTCCCCCGCCGGCATTGCAGGCTACTCACTTCCGGGACGCATTACGGCTGCGGCACTCACCAAACTCAACTTCCGTGTGCGCCGACCGGTCGATGCCGCCCGCGTACGTATTCTGGCAGGCGATGAGGAACTATTCGCCGGCAAGGTCCGCCCGTTTAAACCGAGCGTAATGGAGAGCTTCCCGCTGCCGGCAAAGGTGATTCAGCGCGCACTCGACCTAGGTGCCAGCGAAATCGTCCTGTCCGTCGACCCCGTTGAGGAGGCGTAAGGCCATGAGCACGAATGTGACCGAGACATTGCAGTTCAGCTGCACCACCTGCCCATCCGAGTGCCTCCTGACCGTTGAGGTAGAGCGTGACGCAGACGGCGCCGTGGTAGAGGTGCGCTCCGTGACCGGCAACAGCTGCCCGCGCGGTGATACGTTCGCACATCAGGAGCTCACCTGCCCCATGCGCGTGCTCACCACCACCGTAGCCGTATCCGGCGGCGACGAGGCGCTTCTACCCGTGCGCACGGCCGAAGCCATCCCGCTGGAACTCCACGCCCAAGCTATGGACCTCATCCGCGGCCTGGTCATCGAAGCCCCCATCCGCATGGGCGACACCGTGCTGAAAGACCTCCTCAACACGGGCATCGACCTCATCGCCAGCATGGATATCGACCCAGCCTAAGCAGCTCGTTTAGGACGCGGCTCTTTTAGCCACCTCGCCTTCCACCCCGTCCCTCCTCAGTTGCGGTGAAATAGTTCCTGATTTCCGCCAAAACCCCGGCATCCAGGAATTATTCCACCGCAACTTGCCTTGGGATCGGTATTTAGCTTGTGCCTACTTTAGTGCCATTGCAAAACTACGCCGGAATACGGGGCTGGTTCGGAGACCCCCATCCATACCGGCAATTTTCAATTTTTGATAATCCGTCTACCTGTGGTTTTAATTTCGCGATTTTTCCCATGGTCATGTAATACAGGTCCAGCCCCGTAATCCGCCATAGTTTTGAAGCAGCCCATTTGGGGCGGGCCTCTAATGACTACTTTTGCCCAAACGTTCGCCAGGCTGACCATACCAAGGAGTGTCCCGAAGTGCCGGCATAAAAGGAACGTCCCTAACTGCCGGGCATGGGATACCATGGTGGCACTCTAGCGAAAGGATGTTTCATGGCACATGTCGATGACCAGCGTGTGGCGCGCGTGCTCGATGCGCTCGAGGCTCAGCACCCCGGCGCGCAGCTGCTTGTAAACGACCCGTGGTCGATTTATTACCTGACCGGCTTTTATGCCGATATGTTCGAGCGATTTTGCGGCGTGCTGCTCGCGCGCAATTGTGAGCCCGTGATCTTAGTCAACGCGCTGCATCAGCTTCCCGAGTACGACAATGCCCGCGTTGCGTACCACACCGATACCGACGTCGTGGCCGACGCCATCGCTCGCGAGGTCGATCCGACCAAACCGCTCGGCATCGACACCGTCATGCGTTCCGGCTTTTTGATGCCGCTCATGGATCGTCACGCCGCGAGCGAGTTCTTCCTGGGCGACTTTGCCGTCACCGCCGCACGCACCCACAAGGATGCCGCCGAGCAGGAGCTCATGCGTGCGTCCTCGGCCGCTAACGACGCCGTGATGGCCGACGCCATCGAACTCGTCCGCGAGGGCATGACGGAGCGCGAAATTGCCGACCAGATGCTCGGTCTGTACCGCAAGCACGACTGCGAGGGCTTTAGCTTTCCGCCGATCGTGAGCTTTGGTGCCAACGCCGGCGACCCGCACCACGAGCCCGACGATACGGTTCTCAAGCGCGGCGACGTGGTGCTGTTCGACATTGGCGGGCGGCATCGCAACTACTGCTCGGACATGACGCGCACGTTCTTTTGGGGCGAGCCGGACGAGGAAACGGCGCGCATCTACGACATCGTGCGCCGCGCCAATGAGGCCGCCGAGGCGCTCATCGCACCGGGCGTGCGCATGTGCGACCTGGACCGCGCCGCGCGCGACGTAATTGAGGAGGCGGGCTATGGGCAGTACTTTACACACCGTCTGGGACACTCGATCGGCCTGCAGGACCACGAGCCGGGCGACGTCTCACTCGTCAACGAACAGGTCGTAGAGCCGGGCATGACGTTCTCCATCGAGCCGGGCATCTACCTCCCCGGCCGCACCGGCGTCCGCATCGAAGACCTGGCCCTGGTTACCGAGTCCGGCGTCGAGATCCTCAATGCCTACCCCCGCGACCCAGTCCGCCTAGACTAGGCATGCCACCAAAGCTCCCCTAGAAGTTGCGGTGAAATACGGACTGTTTAAGGCTTCTAGCCCATAAAACAGTCCCTATTTCACCGCAACTGATGAGGGGGGGGATGGGTTAACGGAGCAAGCCTGCCACTTCGCCGGCTAGGGTGATGGTGCCGGCTGCTACAAAGGACTCGCCCGCGGCATCGAGGGCTGCGAGGGCCTCGGATACGCTGGGGTACACGCCCGCGAGCTTGTCGGCATCCACCAGGGCAGCGAGCTCCTCCGCCGGCAGGGCGCGATCGGAATCGGTCTGGGTCACGGCCACACGGGGGAACGCCGGAACAAGCACGTCGACGATGCCCGCCACGTCCTTATCGGCCAGCGCGGCGCATAGCAGCGTGGGGCGATTCTCTACGCACGGATCGATCTCATCCAGCGCGCTCACAAAGTTCTCGCAGCTCTGGGGGTTATGGCAGGCGTCGATCAGCTTGAGCGGATTGGTTCCCAGCACATCAAAGCGACCCGGCGTGGGGCAGCCCATAAGCGAAGCGTCGAGTGCATCGTGGTCGAGCTCGCGACCCAAATAGCCCTCGCACAGCATAATCGCACACGCGGCATTCTGCGGCTGATAGGCCGGCTTGACCATGCTCGACGTATAGATCGCACGCGGCGTGGTGCAGCTAAACTCCACCGTATCGCCCACGTGTGCCGGAAGTTTGGTCGTCGTGTGGCTCACCACGAGCGGCACTACGCCGCACTCACGGCAACGGGCATCCATCACACACTGAACACTCGCCTCATGCGTGCCCTCGCCAAGCACAACCAGGCGCCCGGGTTTGATAACCGCAGCCTTCTCCCCCGCAATGGCCTCGAGCGTGTCGCCCAGGATGCGTGTGTGGTCGAGCCCGATGCCGGTGATGGCAACGGCGACGGGATCGGTCGCACTCGTGGCGTCCCAACGCCCACCCATGCCAACTTCGAGCACGGCGACATCCACAGTTGCCTCGGCAAATACCACCAGTGCGGCAGCCGTCAGCAGGTCAAACGGCGTAATAGTATAGGCGCGCTCCCCCGCCGCCACACGACGAGCATTCACGCGATGCCCCGCCTCGACGGCGGCAGAAACGCCGCGGGCAAACGACTCATCGCTCACAACGCGCCCATCGACCTCCATGCGCTCGGGATAGCGCACCAACTGCGGAGACGTATACAGTGCGGTCTTTAACCCCTCGACGCGAAGGATGGCAGCCGAAAAACGCGTGGTCGAAGTCTTGCCATTGGTGCCGGCAACCTGAATGCAATCGAAATACTCATCCGGACGTCCCAGCTCATCGAGCATATCGACAACCGTCTCAAGCAGAGGCCCAGCATCCCCAGAAATCCGCCCCGTATCAGCAGCAAGTCCCACAGCCTCACCAAACGAAAGCAAATCAAACGAAAAAGGAACGACATACGACCCAGAACGCTTAGCCATAACCCAAAGTCCCCCATAACAGAAAAAGAGGCCCATCAAAAAGAATGAGCCCCTCGCGTTGACAATATCAGCCTTTATCCGCTTGCAGCGAGATCAAGGCCACAACCAAGTGGCCCTAACCTACCAGTTGCAAACAACCACGTAAACGAAGTAGGAGCGGCCCGATGCTTTGCTCGCCGCAAGTTCCGCACGCAAAGGACAGCACTTAATGTGCTGTCCGTCTTGCGCAGGACTGTCCGCAGCGGAGAGCAAAGCATCGGGACGCGCCCCCAAGTTAGACCTACGAGAAGTCAGCAACCTGAGCAGTCAGTGCCGTCAGGATCTCCTTGAGCTCAGCTGCACGGTCCCTCTTCTTCTGGACCACGGCAGGCGCGGCCTTAGCCACAAAGCCCTCATTGGCGAGCGTCTTCTCGCAGCCGGCGAGTTCCTTCTGGGCCGCGGCAATCTCCTTCTCAAGGCGCGCCTTCTCGGCCGAAAGATCAACCTTGCCCTCGAGCACCACAAAGACCTCGACGCCGCTATCGACCACGGCGATGCTCGCGGCCGGCTTCTCGACGTCGGTACCCATGACCAGCGAGGCAGTGTTTGCCAGCGGCTCGATGGTCGAGCGCAGGCTCTCGAGCTTCTCGATGTCCTCGGCACCGGCGCGCACGACCACGTCGAGCTCGGCCTTGGGGCTCAAGCGATAACGCGAACGGGTGGCGCGGGCAGCAGACACCACGGCACGGCACAGCTCAAACGCGCGCTCGGCGTCCTCGTCAACAAACTTGGCGTAGTCGGCGGGCTCGGGCCACTTGGCGATCATGAGTGCCTCGGCGCGATCAACGTTGCCCTCGGCATCCAGGTCGAGAACACTCGCCGGCATGTTGTCCCAGATCTCCTCGGTGACAAACGGCATGAGCGGGTGCATCAGGCGAATGGAGGTGTCGAGCACAAAGATCAGGTTGCGCTGGGCCTGCAGACGGCCTTCGCCCTTCAGGCGGGCCTTGGTGACCTCGACGTACCAGTCGCAGACCTCATTCCAGAAGAACTGCTGCACGCCGCGGGCCATATCGCCAAAGGTGTAGTTCTCAATACCCTCGGTGACCATCTGGACGGCCTTGGCCAGGCGGCTGAACATCCAAGCGTCGGCCGGCGTCTCAACGACGGGCTCGCCGGGCGTGTAGCCCTCCATGTTCATGAGCAGGAAGCGGCTGGCGTTCCAGATCTTGGTCACAAACGACTTAGCCTGGTCGGTACGCGGGCTGTCGATAAGCTTCTTAGTCTTCTTATCGATGTTCGCATCGAACTTAACATCCTGGTTGTTGGTGCACAGCGTGAGCAGGTTGAAGCGCATGGCGTCGGCGCCGTACATACCGATGAGGTCCATGGGGTCAACGCCGTTGCCCTTGGACTTGGACATGCGGCTGCCGTCCTTGGCCAGGATCGTCGGGTAGATGACGACATCCTTAAATGGCACCTCGTCCAGGAAGTACAGCGAGCTCATGACCATGCGTGCGACCCACAGCGCGATGATGTCGCGTGCAGTGACGAGCGCCGTCGTGGGATGATGGCCCTCGAGCAGCTCCGGCTTTTGCGGCCAGCCCTGCGTGGCGAAGGTCCACAGCTGCGAGCTAAACCAGGTGTCCAGCACGTTCTCGTCCTGATGCACGTGATGACCGCCGCACTTGGGGCACACATCGGTGTCCTCGGTAAGGGCGTCCTCCCAGCCGCAGTCCTCGCAGTAGAACACGGGAATGCGGTGGCCCCACCACAGCTGGCGGCTGATACACCAGTCCTTGAGATTCTCCATCCAAGTGGTGTAGGTCTGCGTCCAGCGCGCGGGGTGGAAGGTGACCTTACCGGAGTTGACGGCGTCGAGCGCCGGCCCCTTGAGCTTGTCGACGGCGACGAACCACTGCTCGGACAGCCACGGCTCAAGCGCGGCGTCGCAGCGGTAGCAGTGCATGACAGAGTGGTCGTGCTCCTCGACGTGGTCGAGAAGGCCGTGCTCGTCGAACCACTTGATGACCGCCTCGCGGCACTCCTCGCGGGTCATGCCGGTGAACTCGCCGTAGCCTTCGACGACCACCGCGTGCTCGTCGAAGATGTTGATCTGCGGCAGGTCGTGAGCCTGACCCATGGCGTAGTCGTTGGGGTCGTGGGCCGGAGTAACCTTAACGAAGCCGGAACCGAAGTTGGCGTCGACATGCCAATCCTCAAAGATAGGGATCTCACGGTCGACGATGGGAAGCTTGACGGTCTTGCCCACGAAGGCGGCCTTCTCGGGGTCCTTCGGGGAAACGGCGACGCCCGTGTCGCCGAGCATGGTCTCGGGGCGCGTAGTGGCGACGACGATGTAGTCCTGGCCGTTGACCGGCTCGGTCAGTGGGTAGCGCAGGTGCCACAGGTGGCCCTTCTCGTCCTTGTACTCGGCCTCGTCGTCCGAGATGGCGGTGGTGCAGTTGCGGCACCAGTTGACGATGCGCTTGCCACGGTAGATCAGGCCGTCGTGGTACCAGTCGCAGAAGACCTTGCGCACGGCCTGTGCGTAATCCTCGTCCATGGTGAAGCGCTCGTTATCGAAGTCGACGGAGCAGCCCATACGCTTGATCTGCTCGACGATGATGCCGCCGTACTCGTGGGTCCAATCCCAGCAGGCGTCGACGAACTTGTCGCGACCGATCTCCAGACGGCTGATGCCCTCGCTCTTGAGTTTCTTGTCGACCTTGGTCTGCGTGGCAATACCGGCGTGGTCGGTGCCGAGCACCCAGCGCGTGGACTTGCCGCGCATGCGGGCCATACGGATGATGGCGTCCTGGATGGAGTCATCGGTGGCGTGACCCATGTGGAGCTTGCCGGTCACGTTGGGAGGCGGAATGGTGACGGTGCAGTCGCCCACGCCCTCACGGCGCTTGTAGTAGCCGCCGTCGAGCCACTTCTGCAGGATCGCCGGCTCGTTGGTCGACGGATCGTAGTTCTTGGGCATCTCTTCCATATATCTCTCCCTGTCCCGCCGGGGAGGAATGTAGGCCCGATTTTCGCTCGGTCAGGTCCTGGGCTCGCTCGAAGACCACATTAAGTGGTCTTCGGCTCGTGCGGAATCTACGAAAATCGGGCCTACATTCCTCCCCTTAGGTATCGATTACTTCAGTCTGAATTGACTTTGCCGAGGCCTAAACAAACACACAGAATAGCACAGGTAGTTGGGGTTATTGCGTATATATAAAATAGCCTCCGACCGCGGGTGGTCGGAGGCTATTTGCAAACACGCTTTAGGCTGGTTTAGCCGTAGATGCGCTGGGGCTGTTCTTCGCCCTTTACGGAGGCTTCGGTTACGACGACCTTGGAAACGCCTTCCTCGCTGGGGAGGTCAAACATCGTCTGCTGCAGCACGTCCTCGCAGATGGAGCGCAGGCCGCGGGCGCCGGTCTTGCGGGCGAGCGCCATACGGGCGATCTCGTGCAGGGCCGCGTCCTCAAACTCAAGATCGACGTCCTCGAGCTGGAACATCTTGCGATACTGGCGCACCACGGCGTTCTTGGGCTCAGTCAGAATCGACACCAAGTCGTCCTCGTCAAGCGCCTGCGTCTGGGTGACGACGGGCGTACGTCCCACAAACTCGGGGATCATGCCAAAGGCGTTGAGGTCCTGCGGGAGCACCTGACGCAGCAGGTCGTTCTCGTCGACCGAGGTGGGGCCGGCGATCTCGGAGTTAAAGCCCACGCCCTTATTACCCACGCGGTCGGCGATGATCTTGTCCAGACCCACAAAGGCACCGCCGCAGATAAACAGGATGTTGGTCGTGTCGATCTGAAGCAGTTCCTGCTGGGGATGCTTACGGCCACCGGTGGGCGGAACGCTTGCCACCGTGCCCTCAAGAATCTTAAGCAGCGCCTGCTGAACGCCCTCGCCCGAAACATCGCGGGTGATGGAGAGGTTCTCGGCCTTGCGGGCGATCTTGTCGATCTCGTCCACGTAGATGATGCCAACCTGCGCGCGCTCGATATCGCCATCGGCGGCATTGATGAGCTTGAGCAGGATGTTCTCCACGTCCTCACCCACGTAGCCGGCCTCGGTGAGCGCGGTGGCGTCGGCGATGGCAAACGGCACCTCGAGGATGCGCGCGAGCGTCTGGGCCAGCAGCGTCTTGCCGGTGCCGGTGGGGCCGAGCAGCAAAATGTTGGACTTGGCGAGCTCCACCTCGTCCATATCATCGTCGAGCTGCGAGCCCAAGCCGTCGTCAAAGGCCGAAAGTGCAGCGCCACCCTCGATCACGCGACGGTAATGGTTGTACACGGCAACCGACATGGCGCGCTTGGCGTCCTCCTGGCCCATAACATAGGCCGAAAGCTCGTCATAGATCTCGTGCGGCGTCGGCACGTGCGTGATGACCTGACGGTCGTCCTCGAGCTCAAAGCCCTCGGTCTCGGGGTCTACGGCGGGCTGCCCAGCAGCCTGGCCGTGGTCGTTGAGGAAGCCTGGCAGCTTGCCGTTGCGGGCGGCGTCCATAAAGTCCGAAGCCAGCGACTCCTCCAAAATCTCGGAGCAGGCGGCAACGCACTCGTCGCAGATAAAGATGTTGGTCGGGCCCTTTACGAGGCGACGGACCTGGCCCTGCTCTTTTCCGCAGAAGGAGCAGCGGATGGGGTTGCCGTTCTCGTCAAAGTTGTCCTGCATGTTACCTGCCATCCTAGGCGTCCTTCGCGGCGAGGTCGCGCGAGGTGACGATACGATCGATCAGGCCGTAGTCGAGGGCCTCGGCAGCGGTCAGGTAGTTGTCGCGCTCGGTATCGGCCTGGACCTTTTCGATGGGCTGGCCAGAGGCGTCGGACAGGATCTGGTTGAGCTCGCGACGGGTCTTCTTGATCTCCTCGGCCACGATCTCAATCTCGGTCTGCTGGCCCTGCGCACCGCCGCTGGGCTGGTGAATCATGACCTTGGAATGCGGCAGGCAGAAGCGCTTGCCCTTGGCGCCGGCCGAAAGCAGCACGGCGGCCATAGACGCGGCCATGCCGACGCAAATGGTCGAGACCTGCGGCTTGATAAAGTTCATAGTGTCAAGAATTGCCAGGCCGGAGTAGACCTCGCCGCCGGGCGAATTGATGTAGAGCGAGATATCCTTCTCGGCATCCTGGCTCTCAAGATGCAGCAGCTGGGCAACGACCAGGTTGGCGCTGACGGAGTTGATCTCCTCGCCCAAAAAGATGATGCGGTCGTTGAGCAGGCGCGAATAGATATCGTAGCTGCGCTCGCCGCGCGGCGTCTGCTCGATAACGTATGGCACGAGGGCGGAATCGAACTTGGCGATCATACGCATCTCCATTTCTCTCTTGCGGACCAAATTGGTTCTAGATAAACGTACGGTGCCCGCATGCTATGCATTGGCTGGCACCGTACGAAGCAACCGGATAACCGGTGTATAACTTTACCCCATCACGGGCGCACGCATGCGCTCGCGGGCAAGGTGGCGAGAATTACTCGGCGTCCTTGGCGGTCTCGTCGACCTCGGTCACCTTGGCGTTCTCGACCAGGTGATCGACGGCCTTGGAGCGACGGATGGACTCGCGGACGGCAGGCATGCGGCCATCGGCGATGAACTCGGCCTTGGAAGCCTCGACGTCCTTGACGCCAGCCTTCTCGAACTCAGCGTTGATGTCGTCCTCGGTGACCTCGATCTTGAGCTCACGGGCGAGGGCGTCGAGAGCCAGGGACTCACGGGCAACGTCGTTGGCCTGCTTGTGCAGGTCGCCGATGAACTGCTCCATGGTCAGGCCGGAAGCGGGCAGCCAGGTGTCGAGGGTCATGCCGCGGGCAGCGAGGTTGGACAGGAAGTTCTGGCCAAGCTCCTCAAAGACGGACTGCTCGTAGT
>JAXJLC010000183.1:0-5733 GCA_036297365.1 Collinsella sp. | reverse complement strand
GCTCTACAGTCCTGCGCAAGACGGAAAGCACATTAAGTGCTTTCCTTTGCGTGCGGAACTCGCGATAAACTTCATATGCGCCCCTCCCGGGCGCAAGCAAAAGGGCTGGTTAGTGCCGCTCGCTATTGAGTTAGACAGTCTATTCAGTAGCCAGATTTCAGATCAGTAGATAGACACAGCAGCATTTTCCCCAGATAAAACCGACCAAAATAAACCTGTCTTGTTTTGGCAGGTTTCCCGTGGGGCGGGCACTGATGAAGTTTATCACGAGTTCCGCACGAACAGGAGGCCACTTAATGTGGCCTCCGTCGTGAGCAGGACTGTAGAGCAGGAAACTTCATCAGTGCCCGCCCCACGGGAAACCGGCGGGATGGACCAGTTCAGATGGGGCTTTGATGCATGGGTGGTCTGTTGTTGTGCAAATGGGTATCATACTGTGGTTATTGCATCGACTTTGCGATGCATGTTTGTACGTTCCCGGCGGTCGGTTTGCCAGAAGCGCCCCGTCGGTTGTTCCAGACCCGTTTCGAAGAAAGGAAACCACACTAACCTATGGCAGCTAAAAAATCATCTCCCTTGAAGATCATTCCGCTCGGCGGCCTTGACGGCATCGGCAAGAACATGACGGTCTTCGAATGCGGCGACGACATGGTGCTCGTTGACGCTGGCCTCATGTTCCCCGACGATTCCCAGCCCGGTATTGACCTGGTGCTTCCCGACTACACCTATGTTCTGGAGAACGAGGAGAAGCTCCGCGGTATCGTCGTCACCCACGGCCACGAGGACCACACCGGTTCGCTTCCGTATCTGCTGCAGGACCTCAACAACAAGGTGCCCATCTTCTCGAGCAAGCTGACGCTTGGCTTTATCGAAGGCAAGCTTTCTGAGTTCCGCATCCGCGCACCCAAGTTCCGCGAGGTTAAGGGCGGCAGCCATGTCAACCTCGGCGGCATCTCGCTCGACTTCTTCTCGATGACGCACTCCATCCCCGGCGCTCTGGGCGTGTTCATTCGCACCAATCAGGGCACCGTTATGCACACTGGCGACTTTAAGCTCGACCAGACGCCCATCGATGGTGTCACGCCCGACTATGCCGCTATCAGCCGCTTTGCCAAGCAGGGCATCGACCTGTTGCTGTCCGACTCCACCAATGCCACGGTTCCCGGCTTTACCAAGTCCGAGGCCGAGGTTGGTCCCAACCTACTGCATGCCATCAAGAACGCCCCGGGTCGCGTGTTCGTCGCTTCGTTCTCGAGCCATATCCATCGTTTGCAGCAGATCTGCGATGCCGCCCGCAAGTGCGGCCGTAAGGTCGTTGTGACCGGTCGCTCCATGCTCACCAACACCCGCGTCGCGCGCGAGCTGGGCTACCTCAGCATCGACGATGCCGATATCATCGATGCCTTCGATATCGATAACCTGCCCGACGACAAGATCGTCGTCATGTGCACCGGTTCGCAGGGCGAGCCGCTGTCGGCCCTGTCCCGCATGGCCAATGGCGAGCACAAGACGCTCTCTATCCACGAGGGCGATACCGTCATCCTCTCGGCAACTCCCGTTCCCGGCAACGAGAAAGCCGTTCAGCAGGTCGTCAACAGCTTGGCCAAGCTCGGCTGCGACGTGTGGGATAAGAACCGTGCTCTTGTCCACGTCTCGGGCCACGGCAGCCAGGAGGAGCTTAAGCTCCTGATGGCCATGGCCAAGCCCACGTACTTTATGCCGGTTCACGGTGAGGCCGTGCATCTGCGCGCCCATGCCCAGCTGGCCCGCAAGATGGGCATCAAGGACGATCACATCTTTATCCTCGATAACGGCGATACGCTCGAGATGCGCGGCGGTATCGTCAAGCGCGGTACGCCCGTCGAGTCCGGTGTCGTCTACGTCGACGGCCTGCGTATCGGCGATACCGACCCCATCGTCCTGCGCGATCGCCAGAAGCTCGCCAACGACGGTATGGTCACGGCCGTTGCTATCGTCTCGCTCAAGCACAAGAAGATCGAGGCCATCGAGTTCTCGGGCCGCGGCGTCTCGTTTGCCATCGACGACCAGTTCTCCGAGGATGCCTCCGCGTCCATTATGAAGACGATCGAGAAGGGCAAGTTTAGCTTTACGAGCAGCGGTTCCGATGCCATTCGCAAGGCCGTGCGCGACTCGCTCTCCAACTTTATCTGGAGCCGTACGCGCACTCGTCCGATGATCATCCCGGTCGTCATGGAGGTTTAGTTTGGCGCGCGGATCTGCACAAAACGCCAAAGGCAATAAAGCCAACAACCAACCGGCATCTGCTAAGGGTGCCGGTTCCCATCTGCGTGCCAATAAGGGCCATGAGGCCGACTTCGACGATTTCGAGCCCCTAGTCGAGCCTTCGGCCAACCGCGATATCGCCGGCGTGGTCATCGCCGTTTTGGCGATTGCGTCCTTCATTGCCGTGATTTCGCCGGCGACTGCACCCGTTACGGCTGCGGTTGCCGGTTTCTACCACCTGAGCTTTGGCCTGGGCGCCTACGTGCTGCCGATCGTCATTTTGCTGTTTGCCGCCACGCTCTTTTTAGGTGAGGACTCGCCGCTCAACATTCGCTCGGTCGCGGGCGGAGCCTTGGTCTTTATCGCCGTCGTCTCTATTCTTTCGCTGATGGTGCCGGGTACGAGCGACTCGTGTGACCTTATGTTTACGCCGCAAAATCTGTCCGCCTCGGGTGGCTACATCGGTGCGTTTATTGCGAGTGCGCTGCAGAATGCCCTGGGTAAGCCTATCGCGATGGTGGTCCTGTTGGGTCTGGCCGTCGTTGGTTTTGTCATCATCGGCTTTTCTGTGGGTGGCGTGCTGCGCTCTGCTCGCGACCGTGCGGCCGATTTTGCCGAGCGCCGTCGTGCCGACGTCAACGCGAGCCCGTGGGGTGACGACGAAGCCCTGTCGGTGCCCGGCGTTGCCCGTCCGCACTTGAGCATTCTTCGTCAAAAGGGCTCCGATGCTGCCGTGACCACGGTTATGGGCAACGATGTGGACCCGGTTTTGGACGATGACGACGAGGACGAGAATCCGTTTGTCGACGTGTCCGAGTCGGTTGAGGTTGAGCGCGCTAAGACGACGCTGCTGCCGCGCCGCCATGCCAAGAAGGGCAAGGCTGCGCCTAAGCTCAATACAAGCGAGCCCGACCCGTCTTGGTCCGATAGCGAGATTGAGCTCACCGAGGGCGATGACGAGGATGACGAGGCTCCGATTGAGACCGCAAAGACAACTTTGCTGCCGCGCCGCCATACAAAGCGCGACCAGGTAACCGGTCAGCTTTCGATGGAAGACGACCCCGATAAGATCGACGAGTCCGAGCCGCCGTTTGCCGTGAATCCTGTTTCGGCAGCACCTCAGATCCCCGACTTCTTGAAGCATCCCAAGGTTGCCGATGCGTCTGCCTCGAGTGCTGTCGAATCGGCTGCGGCTAGCGATGGGGGAGCGGACGGCGGCGCCGCAGATAACGAGGGCGAAGAAGAGGACGGCCTCAAGCTTCCGCCGCTCGAGATCCTGCACGCCAACCCGCAGTCGGCGTCCGCCGCGTCTTCGGACAAGGAGCTGGAGCAGACCGCTGAGTCACTGCAATCCACCTTGCTTGAGTTTGGCCGCAGTGCCCGCGTGGTCGGCTGGATCGCCGGCCCCACGGTGACGACCTTTAAGCTGCAGCCTGGTGAGGGCGAGCGCGTGAGCAAGATTTCGAGCCTCGAGGACGATATCGCGCTTTCGCTCGCTGCCCAGTCGGTACGTATCTTTGCTCCGATCCCCGGC
Source organism: Collinsella sp. (assembly GCA_036297365.1). GTDB lineage: Bacteria > Actinomycetota > Coriobacteriia > Coriobacteriales > Coriobacteriaceae > Collinsella. Next base: position 1,955 of record JAXJLC010000183.1, on the reverse strand, counting down.
ACCTCGCTCGTGGGCATCGAGATTCCCAATCGCAAGCGCCAGAACGTCAACCTGGGCGACGTGCTGCCCTATGTGAAGGGCGGTCCGCTTGAGCTCGCAATCGGGCGCGATGCCGAGGGCACGCCGGTCGTCGCCGACCTTGCCAAGATGCCCCACCTGCTGATCGCCGGTACCACGGGTTCCGGTAAGTCGGTCATGATCAACTCCATCATCACGACTCTGCTCATGCGCGCTCTTCCCGAGGACGTTCGCCTGATCATGGTCGACCCCAAGCGCGTCGAGCTTGCGGGCTATAACGGTCTGCCGCATCTTTACGTGCCTGTAGTGACCGAGCCCAAGCAGGCCGCGAGCGCTCTGCAATGGGCCGTGTCCGAGATGGAGCGTCGCCTGAAGGTCTTCGAGCGTCTTAACGTGCGTAAGATCTCGACCTACAACGAAAAGCAGGCCGCCGGCGAGTTTGAGCATTACGACAATCCGCCGCAAAAGATGCCCTACCTGGTCATCATCATTGACGAGCTCTCGGACCTGATGATGGTCGCCGGTAAGGATGTCGAGGCCTCGATCGTACGTATTGCACAGCTGGGCCGTGCCGCTGGCATTCATCTTATCGTGGCCACGCAGCGCCCCAGCTCCAACGTGGTGACGGGCCTCATCAAGGCCAACATCACCAACCGCATCGCCTTTAACGTCGCCACGGGCATCGACTCGCGCGTCATCATCGACCAGATGGGCGCCGAAAAGCTCACCGGTTTGGGCGACATGCTGTTCTCCAAGGTCGACTGGGGCAAGCCCCGCCGTATCCAGGGCTGCTTTGTCTCGGATGATGAAATCAACGAGATTGTCGATTTCGTCAAGTCGCAGAGCGAGCCCGACTACCACGAGGAGATCCTGTCTGCCGTGACGCCCGCTTCCATGTCCATGGCGGGTGGCGGTGGCATTGTCCGCACCGGAGTCGCCGAGCCGCAAGACGATGATCCGCTCATTTGGGAAGCCGCCCATATTGTGGTGGAATCGCAGCTTGGCTCCACATCTGGCCTGCAACGTCGTCTGAAGGTTGGCTATGCGCGTGCCGGGCGTATTATGGACATGCTGGAAGAAAAGGGTGTCGTCGGCCCGCCCGACGGTTCCAAGCCGCGCGAGGTCCTGTTGGACGAGGAGGGGCTTGCCGCGCTGGAGTCTGTCGACGCCGAGATGGCACGTGAAGATCGTGAGTTTGGAGGATTCTGATGGCTGCACGCTTTGGTGACATGCTGCTCGAGCAGCGTCGCCGAATGGGCCTTTCCATTCAGCAGGTCGCCAACACCATCAAAATCAGGCCGCAGATCATCGAGTTTTTCGAGACCGGTAACTTTGCTTCGATGCCGCCGCGCGGCTATGCACAGGGCATGATTTCGAGCTATGCTCGTTTTTTGGGCCTCAATCCGCGCGAGGTCGTCAATGCCTATTTTGACGACCTGATGGCATACGAACGCGAAACGTCCCAGCAGGGCGGTCGTTTTCAGGACGCCGCCGGCTACGTCAATTCGCGCTCCTCGGTCGATAACGGGCGCTTCCTGATGGTTCAGGGCGGTCGTTCGACCCGCTATGGACAGCGTCCTCAGCAGGCCGGTTATATTACCGAGACGGGTTCGGGCGAGGAGATTCGCTCACAGCGTGACCGGTTCCGCAGTACGCCGATGCCCGAGGACCGTGCACTTCCCGCTGCCCGCGGTGTGGCGCGTGACCCTCGTGTCGGCTATGGCGACGGCGGCTATTCCGATCGCGGTTACCGTGGTGCCTCTATGGGACGCTCTCGCGGTGGCTATGCGGATGCCGATACCACGCAGGTGACGCCGCGTCTTCGCTCTCAATCACAGCCGTATGGCCAGCGCTCTTCGGCTCCGCGTTCGGGCCAGCGTGGCTATCAAGGCCGCGGTGAACTTGCACCCCGCTCGGGTCAGCGCAGCCTTCAGGGC
>JAXJLC010000182.1:0-4564 GCA_036297365.1 Collinsella sp. | reverse complement strand
TCCCAAGATGGTCGAGTTTGTTAAGACGAGCACCTGCGGCGTCATCGTGATGCATGCCGGCGAGGTCGCCGCGCCCACCCGCACGCACGCAACGGTGCAGCTCGATACCTCGGCAGCGGCGTTTGTTGCCGAGAAGGCGCGCGAGGCGGCTGCCGAGGCCGCGCGTGAGGCCGAGAAGCCGGCTCGCCGCCGTCGCGGCAAGCTGCTGGGTGAGCCCAAGGTTGAGGCCAAGCTTCCGGGCGGCGTGGTGCAGCCCTCGTTGCCGTTTGGCGAACCGGAGCCCACGTCCGAGCCCGCAACCGAGCTGGGGCAGGAGACGCCGGCCGCCGAGCAGGTTGCTGCCGCCGAGACCGTCGCGCCCGCGCCCGAGGCCGCGCCCGCAGCCACCGAGGTCGCATCGGAGTCCAATGACCACCTGGCAGCCATGATGCGCCGCAGCGCCCGCCGCGAGGAAGCCTACGTGCCCACCTCGCAGCTCCGCCGCTTCACCCTGCCCGATTCGGCGCCCATCATGCGCCGCGTTATGGGCTTTCTGTCCGACCAGGCCCGCACGCTCATCCATGCCGGCGTGTCTCGCGACCGCATCTGCATCGATCCTGGCCCGGGCTTTGGTAAGTCGGCTAACGAGGACATCGTCATCCAGCGCGAGACTGCCAAGATGGCGTCGCTGGGCTACCCGCTCATGTGCGCCGTGTCGCGCAAGCGCTTTGTGGGCGCTGTCTCGGGCGTGACCGAGGCCGCCGCGCGCGATGCCGCCACGTTTGGCGTGTGCCTGGGCGCCATCCAGGCCGGTGCCAACATCGTGCGCGTGCACGACGCCGCGGGTTTTGCGCAGTTCCTGAACGGTTACTGGGCCGTCGCCAAGCCGCAGCCGCGCCGTGCGTTTGTGGCCGTGGGCTCCAACCTGGGGCATCGTTGCGACAACATCCGCGCCGCGCGCGACATGATCGCCGAGATTCCGCTCACCTGCGTGTCCAACTCCTCCAAGATCTACGAGAGCGAGCCGGCCTACGAGACGCGCCAGGACGCGTTTGCCAACGCTGTCATCGAGATTAAGACCGAGCTGGCGCCGTTGGTGCTGCTCGACGAGCTCATGAAGATCGAGGTCGAGCTGGGGCGCGACCGCTCCAAAAAGGTCAAGGTCAACGGCCCGCGCACCATCGACCTGGACCTGCTGTGGATGGACGGCGAGACCCACGGCGGCAAAAAGCTGCGCCTGCCGCATCCGCTCATTGGCGAGCGCGACTTTGTGCTGGTGCCGCTCGAGGACCTGATGCACGACCCGGCGCGGTTCTTCCGCTACAACGGCGTCGAGGTCAAGGAGCCCGAGGACCGCGTGGGTCATATCGTGGGCGAATTGGGGCGTATGTAGATGATCGAGATGAATGCTGTTGCCGCCGGCACCGAGCTCGACGCGGCGCGCGACGCGGGCCGCGAGGGCGTGTCCGCGGGCTGGTGCGCGTGGAGCGCGGGCGATGCTTCGCTGACGTTTTCGCTGGTCGTGCGTCCGGATGTGAACATGCATGCCTTCCACGGCCTGCCGTTTGTGGCCGCGATGGGCATGATGGACGCGCTCGTGGGCACGGCTTCGACGCCGGGGTTGGGCCTTGCCGGTAAGGTGGGTATCCAGTGGCCGAGCGATATCGTGTGCGGTGCGCCTGCGTTTGAGACGTCGCTCGCGCGTGTTGCCGTGAACGGCGGTGCCGGTGCTGCGGGCATGTTCGGTGCCGTGACGGTGGATATTGAGCGTTCGGCGTTGAGCGAGCTCGGTGTGGGTGTGGCTGACGAAGCGCTGGTCGAGGCGCTGGCCGCCGCCATGCTGGCCCGCGTGGACGCCTGGGCGGTTGTTGCCAACACGCCGCAAGGCGCCGCGGGGCCGCTGGCTCCCGTGCTGGGCGAGTACTTCGACATGGTGCCGCTGCTGGGCCGCCAAGTTGCGGCGGTGTCGCCCAACGGTTTGCCGCTTGCGGTCGGTGTGTTTGCGGGCCTGGACATCTGGGGCCGAGCGACCATCAAGACCGATGCCGGCGAGCAGGAGTTTCCGCCCGAGGCTGTACGAATTCGCGGACTGTAGCGTCTCGGCTTCGCCAGAGCCTACGCTAACTCCTGCATGCGGCGGTAGATTTCGCAGATGCCTTTGATGGTGAGTTGGCCGTCGACTATGTCGAAGGCGTCGGTCGAATCGGCGACGATGCTGGCGAGGCCGCCCGTGGCGATAACGGTGGCATCCTCGCGGCCCAGCTCGCGCTTCATGCGCGCGACCAGGCCCTCAGCCATGGCGGCGGCGCCCGTTACGGCGCCGACCTTGATGCACTCCTCGGTATCGCGGCCGATGGCGTGCTCGGGCGCCTCGAGCGGAACGCTGGCGAGCTTGGCGGCTCGGGCGGCGAGCGCGTCCATCGAAATGCGGATGCCCGGCGCAATCGCTCCGCCAATGTAATAACCGTCCTCATCGATGACGTCGATATTGGTCGCGGTGCCAAAGTCCACCACGATTGCCGGCGCGCCGTAGAAAGTTTCGGCCGCAACGGCGTTAGCGACGCGATCGGCGCCTACGGCCTGGGGACGCGCCGCGCGCAGCTTGGTCACCGCGGCCGTCTGCGGTCCGATGACGATGGCGTCTGCGGCAATGCGGTCGGCCACGGCGTGCCATTCGCGCGAGAGCTGCGGCACCACGCCTGCAAAGGCGATCGCGTCGACCGCGTCGAGCGAAAGGCCGTACATCTTGAAGAAACCCATCAGGCGCACATGGATCTCGTCGGCGGTATAGGAGCGGTCGGTGGGCATACGCCACGACTGCACCAACTCGTCTCCGTCAAACAGGCCCATGGCCGTCTGCGTGTTTCCCATATCGATAGCGAGCAGCATGTCTACTCCCGGTGTTGGCATAAAAGGACGCGCACCATTGTATACGCGCCGCCGACGGCGCTCGGCTGCGATTCGTTTACGGTGACAGGGGCTGAGGGGTTTAAATATGAAGGAATTATGCTCTACGAGATTTTCCTTGCCGTTTACCGAACTCCCGCGTAATATTCTTTCTTGCGCACATGAGGCGCCCAGACATTGCGGGGTGGAGCAGTCTGGTAGCTCGCCGGGCTCATAACCCGGAGGTCGTAGGTTCAAATCCTGCCCCCGCGACCAAGATCTTTGAGGTCAGTTGCTTAGGCGGCTGGCCTTTTTTCTTGTTGTGGCAGCCCGTTTTGGGGCTTGTGGCAGATTTGTGGCAGTCGCGGGATCCAGTCGTGCGTTTTGCCCGCTGGCGCCTGCAATTTCAAATCACGTGCATAGGGCGGCATTTCGACGGATGGCATTTTATCCATATCGACAAATCGTAGACAGGTATGGAGGAAAATGGCGGAAGGGAAATGATGAGATGATGCCCTGATGTGAGGCTGGGCGAAGATGGGGGAGATCGCCATGCGCATGCTGGTCGTCGATGACGAGGTCGATATCGCTAATATGCTCGCCGAGTACTTCCGCATGGAAGGCTACGACGTCACATGTGCGAACAGCGGGGCAGAAGCGCTCGCCGCGGCCTCGGTCGGCGCCGCCCCAGACATCATGTTGTTGGACGTGAACATGCCCGGCATGGATGGTTTCGAGGTATGCCGCCGCGTGCGTGAACATATGAGCTGCCCGATCATCTTTTTGACCGCGCGCGTCGAGGATGTCGACCAGCTCGACGGTTTCGCAGCTGGTGCCGACGATTACGTGATGAAGCCATTCTCGCTCGAAGTGCTCGGGCGTCGCGTTGCCGCGCATATGGCACGTGAGGGGCGCGTGCGCGAACGTGAGAACGCGGTCCGATTTTTCCGGGAGCTCACCATCGATTATGGCCAGCGCACGGTTGAGGTTCGCCCCGTCACTGGTGAGCCAGGGGACGGGACCGTGGAGGGCGTCGGCGTGGAAAAGCCCGGTTCGGAGGGCTCCCATGCAAAGATCTCCGATGCGTTGGAGGGATCGATCGCGGGAGGTGCCGGCGCCTGCCCCTCCCGCACGTACGTCGACCTCACCAAGCTCGAGTTCGACATCATCGCGCTTTTGAGCAAGCGCCCGGGCCAGGTGTTCGACCGCGATGCCATATACGAGCGCGTGTGGGGCTGGGACGCCGCGGGCGACCCGTCGCAGGTGCGCGAGCATGTGCGCCGCATTCGTAACAAGCTTGCCGCCGCCGGTGTGGCCGATGACCCCATCGAGACGGTGTGGGGCGTGGGCTACAAGTGGGTGGCCAAGTGATCAGGGGCGATGAAGAACGCCGCGAACGTCGCGCTCACCGTGCCGAGCGCCGCGCCCGGTGCGCCGAGCGCCGCGAGGCCCGCGCCCGTGAGCGCGAGGCCCTGAAGCGGCTTCCCAGGCGCGAGCGCTTGCGCGTCTGGTGGCGCATGCGTCCGCTCGGCGTGACCTTCACGGTGTATCTGGCCGTGTACCTTGCGGTTGCGACTGCCGCGTCGCTCGGGCTTATCGAGGTGCTCTCGGCCTGGAACAACGGGTACTACGAACTCGAGGTGACACTCGACAACGGCTTGACCCAACGCGGCCCAATCGATTCGGGCCCGTATATCTA
>JAXJLC010000181.1:0-1969 GCA_036297365.1 Collinsella sp. | reverse complement strand
GGGTATGCATCCTCAGGACCCCGCGGCCGCCATCAAGGCGCTCGAGGGATGCGAGTTTGGCTACGTGTACCTGGAGCCGACCGACAAGCTGGGCGCCGACGTGCCCAACCCCAAGAGCCACATCTGCTACGGCTTTGCCACGCATGTGGTCATTTTGGACGATGACGGCCGCGTGAGCGAGGTCTATGCCGCGCACGATTCCGGCAAGGTGGTCAACCCCATCTCCATTCAGGGTCAGATCGAAGGCGGCGTGCTTATGGGTATGGGCTATGCGCTTACCGAGGACTGGCCGCTCAAGGACTGCGTGCCCCAGGCAAGGTACGGCACGCTCGGGCTGTTCCGCGCGCCCGAGATTCCGGATATCCACGCCATCTACGTGGAGAAGGACGAGCTGCTGCCTGTGGCATACGGCGGCAAGGGCATCGGCGAGATCGCAACGATCCCCACGGCGCCCGCCGTGCAGAACGCCTATCGCGCGTTTGACGGCAAGCTGCGTCCAAATCTGCCCATGGTGGATACGCCCTACAGCCGCGTCCGCAACCGCGGGTAGGGCGGGGTGCGGACAGCCATTGTTGACGGGCTGTTCGCGCTCAACATCAACTGCATATGCTGCGCCTTTGGCCCCAGCTCCATCGCGAGCCGGGGCCTTTTGTTTGGAGCGCCTCCGCATACGGAAACTGCGTCCCAGATTTCGGCTCCAGAATGGGATGCACTTTCCAGACGGGGCTTTAAACGGAAACTGTATCCCGGATTCGACGCTCAGAATGGGATTCGTTTCCGGTAGAGGCCTCAAATGGAAAGTGTGTCCCGGAATATGGCTCCAGCGTGGGATGCATTTTCCGGTTGAAGCTTCAAGCGGAAACCGCGTCCCGGAATTCGGTCTCGGAACGGGTCGTGCTTTCCGGATCGTCCCTCAACCGGAAGCTGTGTCCCGGAATCATGCCTCAGAATGGGACGCGCTTTCCGTTGGCGTGGCCGTTGGGAAAACGCGGCCCAGATAGGGGGGATGCGATCCGGCGATGCGCGGCCTAGCAGCTCCTACAGCTCCACTTCATTGAGCCATGTCGGCAGCGCGGTCTGCCGGATGCCTGCCGTCTGCAGCTTTTTGGCGAGCATTCCTGCCGAGCGGACCTCGTTTATGGTAAAGCGCAGCAAGGGATGACCGTAGAGCGATAAGTGCGCCTCGCGCTGTCGTTCGGCAACGAGCGCCTCGGCGGTGGTGCGTCCCGCAAGCATGGTCTGGTCGGTATATTTGACAAGCCCGTCGAGTTCGCCCAGCGTGAGTTCCCGCGCCTGGTGCTCCCAGGCAAAGTCCGTTCGTATGGGCTTGGCCGAATCGAAGGGGTCCGTCAATTCGTATTGAAGCCAGTCGGGCGCAAAACCGGTCTCGATCATGACGGCTCGGGCGACCGATTCCCCACCGCTCTCGGCGCGGACGTCGGCATATCGAAGCGTTGTGAGGGCGGTGCGAATTGCGCGACCATTGCGGGCAGTCGCTCGTTGCTCAACGGCCTCCATCAGCTGTTCCCGCGCAAGGCCGAGCTTTGAGATCGCCGAATCGGCAATGGGCATGCCGTCGGCAAAACCAGTTTGCAGCAGGCAATCTGTGGCCGTTTGGATGGGCGGCGTTACCGATATGCCGGCTCTGCGTATTGCTCCGGCCGGCTCAATCTGGTGTCGCTGAATATGTGCGCCCGGACGAGCCGACGGCTTTGTCGAGCTGCAAACATGCACGACGTTCAGGTGTCGCCACGAGACCTCGAGCCCCAGCAGGCAAGCTGCCGAAAACGAGCAGAACGTCCAATCGGGATGGATGATCGCAAGGGCGCGGAGGATTTCGCAATGGCGTTGCGCTCGGTTGAGTTCATCCCAGCGCGTTTTTCGCGCAAACAACCCCGGCATGGGCGAGATAACCGTGCCGCTGGTGCGCCGAAGGAGCGCTTTTCGGATCGCCGTGCTCGGGGGAATC